>NZ_JBLROA010000033.1:0-72498 GCF_047921505.1 Micromonospora sp. SL1-18
CAGGTCCAGGCCCGCCGAAACTCGGGACACTGCTGGGCGAACGAGCCGACGCTGGAGTACCAGCGCTCGCCGCTGCTGACTCGCGGTCAGGCGTACCGCGCCGGAGGCTGGCGTGCCTGAGATCCCGTTCGCCGTCATCCTCGCGTCGTACTGCGTCGAGTACCACGAACGGAACAACTGCTCGGCGTGCACTTCCAGCGGCTGCCTTCGGCTGGCGGACGCCGCGCTCACCCTCGACAAGTTCCGGGCGGAGCGGCTAGAGCGCCACCGTCTCCGCCGGGCGACCGCCTGACGCCACAGCAAGAGCGCAGCCCCCGGGGCTGGTGCGTCCACTCGAAATCACCCGGCGGGCCACCTTTCGCGCTGGGCGCAGCGGAGTCGGCTTGGGCGTCTTTACTTCCATCGCCCGGTCCTCCGCCTGGGGTGATCAAGGCCCTCGGTCAGTGGCGCAATCGCTGGTCGGGGGCCGTCTGTTTGCTGGCCCAGTTGGCTGCTGAGATCATCTGCCATGTGGCCAACCGGCTAGCGGATGCTGTACGCGCGTTTCACATGGCGCAGGCGACCGCGGCTGCCTCCGCACAGCGCGCAGCCGAGGATCGGGAGAAGGTCACCGAGGCCCGCGATCAGCTCGCCGCCGCCATTGTGGGCGCTGCCCGTGACGGCATGCGCCAGGTCGGCATCGTGCGGCCGGCTACACCCGCGAGCGCGTGCGCCAGATCCTCCGCGCCCACGGCATCGCCCCAGACTAGGCCGCGCAGGGGGCGGCTCGGTCGCAGGGGGCAGACTGGCGGGCATGGCTGACATGGGCGATCCGAAGACCGTGCTGCACCACTATCTCCAGGCGACTCGCGACGACCTGATCTGGAAGCTCGACGGGCTTGGTGAACGCGATGCCAGGCTGCCCCGCACCTCGACCGGCAACAGCCTGCTGGGAGTCCTCAAGCACTGCCTCAATGTCGAGGCTGGCTACTTTGGGGCCACCTTCGGGCGCGAGTTCCCGACGCCCGAGGAACTGGTCCCTATGGAGGCGTACGAGGAGGACCCCCAGGCAGACTGGTATGCGCGGGAGGACGAGACGAAAGACGGGCTGATCGACCTCTACCGTCGGGTCGGGGCCTTCGCGGACCAGACGATCGAGCAGCTACCGCTCGACGCCCCGGGGCGGGTGCCGTGGTGGCGGCCAGGCAGGCAGGATGTGACCCTGCAACGGATCATCGTCCACGTAATCTATGACCTGGCCCGTCACGCAGGCCAGGCCGACATCATGCGCGAGCAGCACGACGGGGCGATCGGCTGGCAGCGGGAGAACACCAACGTCCCCAACGACTACGACTGGCCGGCGTACGTCGCCAAGCTGACCGCGCTCGCCGACCGGGTCGGGTAGCCGGCCGGTCTCGCCGATATCAATACGGCCGAGTAGCACGTGTAGCCGCAACCCTGCGGAGCGACCATGAACCGCAACATGAATGCGTGATCCTCGATGGGGCTGGCCACCAGCCGTGGCGAGATCTGCCACTCGCAGTCCGTGCATGACGGCATAGGACACCGCTGGCCATGAACCGGGCGAACGCTGCCGGCAGGGCAAGGCCGTGCCGCACCAGACGCCGGTTGAACGCGTCCAGACCATCGACGGGCATCGGATTCGGCGCCGTGTAAACGCTTCGGTTCCCGCCGCGTCGGGAGTCATCCAGTTGAAAGCCCCGGTGAATAGCCGTCCGGGTAGCGGCGGTAGCTGGCCGTACGTTTTGTCGTCGTAGACCCCACCAAGGCCGTGCGGCCCCCACCCAGTTGCTCCCCCATTCCGATGAGCGGGCGCCTGATCTTCATTCCGTGGCCGTGCCCTGGTGCTGGCGGCGCTCGGCAAGTTGCTTCAGGTTCAGCAACTGCCGTCGAGCCATGACCAAGTCGCCGACGGACAGCCCGAGGGCGGCCCAGCGGGTCGTCTGCATGACGACCTTGAGCAGCAATCGCGTCGTGTGATCCTCCTGGGGCACAAGGACATAGGACATGAAGGCACCCATGATGGTGCCCGTCAACTGTTTGCCGGGGTCGCCCGAGGCGATCCTGCCCCACTTTCGTCCGCCAGCAGTGGTGAATGCTTCTCCGACTTCAGGTTCGGGTAGGCCCACCAGCTGTCGAGGTGAGCGGCGTCAGCGATCGGCTGGATCGCCGCCGCGCTGCCCGCGCTCGGCTTCCTGACGATGGTGAAGATCGCCCTCGGCCGCGCCGACCCCGCCCCACCCGACCGCACCGCCCAGCCCATGCGGGCCGAGCCGGGACCGGCGCTGATCGTGGACGCCGCGGTCCCGGACACCCGCGAGCCGGTCCCCGGACCGCAGCTGCCGCTCCCCGCGACCACTGCCGCGGTCCGGGACTCCACCACCACGGTCCCGGCCACTGCGGACCAGGACCCGGCGGTCCCGGACCGGCACGACAGCAGCACGCCGGTCCGGGACCGAGGCCCGGAAATCACCGCGCTGGTCCCGGCCGCCCGGACCGCCGCCCGCACCCTCGCCGCCCACGGGACACCGCTGTCCCGCAAGGAACTCGCCCGACAACTACGCGCCGACGGGCACCAACTGTCCAACGCCACCGCCTCAGCACTCGTACGCGTCCTACGCGCCGAGACCACCCCACCCGGACCAGTTCTGTCACACCAGGAGGCCGCGCGACAGAACCACGACCCACGACTCCTGTCAGACCAAGCCGCCCCTGTCAGACCAGCGTCCGCACCTGTCAGGACGCCCGCCGCCTGACAAAACCTGACAGGACCTGGCAGAACACACCTGCCCACCACGGAGCGGCCAGAGCACTGCCCCTCCACCCGCAGATTCTCCAAGGAGCAACAAGCATGCTGACCCAGCGCAACGACCCCAACCCGCGCCACCAGCGGTGTCACCGACCCTCACCACACGTCCTCTCACACCACCATCACGGTGTGGCTGGCCGTGTCGGCGTCGGTGTCGGCCTCCGGTTCACCGTCCGTCTTGATACTGACCCCCGAACCGACCCCCTGTACTCACTCACAGCCCAGGTCAAGCCCACTCTCACCGGCCCCGATCGGCTCCAGACACACCATGTCTAGGGTGTCCCCCCAGGGGCCGCCCATGCGTAAACCGCTGCCCGCTCCGGATCCACTGCTGCGCCTGCAGGCCAGCATCACCGCCCGCGACGACCGACTCCTCGGCTGGCTCTACGACCACGGAGTCCTCACCACCGACCAGATCGCCACCGCCCTGTTCCCGTCCCTGGACTTCGCCCAACGCCGGCTCCACCGCCTCACCGTCCTCCGCGCCGCAGACCGACTCCGACCCAACCGGGCCTACGGCGGCTCCTACCCGTACTACTACGTCCTGGACCAACTCGGCTACGACCACGTTCATGCTCAACGCGGACTCGCTGTCCGTGGTGGTGCTGAGCACCCGGCAGGCAGCCATCACCGTGCACCTGCTGCGGCGCTTGGTGCGGCTGGCCACGGCTGACGCGGTGGGCTCCGGGTGGGTCCGGCAAGAGTCGAAGAACAGCGCAGGTCAGCGTTTCCGCTGCTAGTGAGGTGTGCGCCCGGCAGGATTCGAACCTGCGGCCCTGGGATTAGAAGTTAGCCCATTTGGTATTCGGTCGTCTTCGTCGATGTCGAGGGCGCCTATCTATCCTGGTAGGCGCTCCTCGATATGCTGGTCTGTCCGGCTCGTTGATGATCCAGCCGAAGACGTCCGGGCTCACACCGGGCTCACGTGGTCGGTCGCGCAAGGGTTGGGTCTGCGCCGGGGCCGGGCTGACGCCGACGAGGGAGCCTGCCGCCACTCCGCCCGGAATGGGGGCGATGGACCGCAGCACCTTGCGTCGGCGCCAGCCTTGACTCACAGTTCTCCTCTGACGATCTGCGGCGGGGATCGGTGCGTCCCAGGGCGTCACACATCGGTGCTCCCGACCGAGCCTGCTGGCTCTGGCATCGTGAGTTCTGGTTTCCGAATTGCCGTCATGGGTCCTGCACTCGATCCCCGCGGATCGTCGATCGCGACGTCAGATCGGGTTCATGAACAGACCTCCCCGCATTCGTCGAGGATGTCCTTGAGCCCGGCGAGCGCGGCGTCCAGCTGGTCGCGGACTTGTCCGTAGCGTACGAACGCGTCCTGGCCGAGCTGCTGGTCGGCGGCGTTCGTCATGCCGTACAGGTACCCGATCTGGTCGATGAGCATGCGCTGCGGATAGCTGGGCTCGTTCGGGTCGGTCACGACGATCGCCTCGAGGTCGGCCAGCCGTTGCCGAGCCCGCTCGGCGTTCGGACCGGACTTGTCCTCGAGGTTCGCCTGGACCTGGTCGATGCGCTTGGCCAGCTGGCGTGACTCGCTGATTGCGTTGACGATCTGCCGGTTCAGCTCCCACTGCTTGCGCAGGTCCACCTGCCGTGTGCCAGCGGCGAGCACGCGTGGGTCTTCGAGCACCTGGAACTTGTGCGTCTGGGTGAAGCCGCCGACGGTGAGCCGTGCCTGGTAGGTGCCGGGCGGGGCGAACGGGCCGCTGGTGCCGCTCGGCCATGCGCCGTGGTAGCGCAGGTCCCACCGGATCCGGTGCATACCCGGGGTCGTGGGGATCTGTGCGGTGCCGGCGCGTTCCAGCGGCGGATCGTCGCCCGCGGGCTGACTGGAGAAGATCCGCACCACGTAGTTTCCGGAGCCATCGAGGATCTCCAGTCTCACCTCACCGGCCGGCTTGTCGGCGAGGTAGTAGTCGATCAGGGCTCCGGCCGCGGGGTAGCCGCCGGACGTCGAATACCGCATCCGGTACGCGTCGGCGGGCGCGAAGAGGTGTCGCTGCGCGGCGGCGACCTGGCGGGTCAGTTGCCGTACCGGAGACAGGTCGTCGAGCACCCAGAACCCGCGCCCCATCGTGGACAGCACCAGGTCGCCTTGGTAGACCTGGATGTCGGTCACCACGACGTCTGGCAGGTTGAGCTGAAGAGGCTGCCAGTTGGCGCCGTCGTCGAACGACACGTACACGCCGTGCTCGGTGCCGGCATACAGCAGGCCCTCTCGGGTCGGGTCCTCACGCACCACACGAGTGGGCTCGTCGGCCGGGATGCCGTTGCTGCCGTCGGTGAGCAGCGTCCAACTCTTGCCGTAGTCCTTTGTCCGGTAGATGTACGGGTGGAAGTCATCGAGCAGGTAGCGGTACGTCACGTAGTAGGCCGTACCGGGGTCATGCGGCGACGGCTCGATGTTCTGGACGCGGCCACCGGGCGGCAGGCTGTCCGGAGTCACGTCGGACCAGGACTTGCCCCCGTTGCGGGTGAGGTGGAACGGCCCGTCGTTCGAACCGACCCAGATCAGCCCGCGTTTCAGCGGCGACTCCTCGATCGCATACAGGGTGCTGTAGAACTCCTCACCGGTGATGTCGCGGGTGATCGGCTCGCCGGAGATGCCCTGCGTGCCCGGCGGAGTCGCGGTCAGGTCGGGGCTGATCCGCTCCCATTGCGCCCCGTCGTTCGTGGTCCGATACAGGTACTGCGAACCGAAGTAGACGGTGCCCGGGTCGTGCGGGGAGATCTCGATGGGCGATGTGCGCTGGAACCGGTTCGGCAGATCACTCGGAGCATGCCCGTACATGGAGTACGCGCCCACCCAGTAGTTGCGCTCCTGGCCGGTGTTGAAGTCGTACACGCTGAACTCGCCCTTGCAGTTGCCGTAGACGATGTTCGGCTCGCCCGGCTTCGGCACGGCCGGGCCGGTCTCGCAGCCGGCCACGCTCTGCCACCAGGCGGTCGGACCAGCCGCCGCGTGTTTCCCTGGCGGCAGGTTTGGCACGCAGATCGCCCCGTCGTCCTGCTGTCCGGAGCACACGGAGTACGGGAACGCGTCGTTCAGGTCCGCGGAGTACATTTCGGCGGTCGGCTGATTGTGCTGCGACGACCAGGTCTGGCCGTCGTTCTGCGTCACGTTGGCGCCCCCGTCGTTGCTCTCGATGTAGATCGACGGGTTGTTAGGGTTGATCCACATGTCGTGGTTGTCGCCGTGCGGCGTGTTCCGCTTCTTGAAGGTCTTGCCGCCGTCGGTGGAGCGGAAGAAGTCCTCGTTCAGCACGTACACGGTGTCGGCGTCGGTGGGATCGGCCTCGATGCCGGTGTAGTAGAACGGCCGCCGCGACAGGTCGTTGTCGCCGTTCATCAGGCTCCAGGTTGCGCCGGCATCGTCGGAGCGGTAGAGCCCCTCCTTCGGCTCCGGCGCCTCGACCAGTGCGTACACCCGCTTGGGATTGTCCGGCGAGATCGAGAGGTCGATCTTGCCCACCAGCCCGGTCGGCAGTCCGCGGGACAGGTGGGTCCAGGTGTTGCCGCCGTCGGTCGACTTGTAGATGCCGGCGCCGTCGTCGACCGTGGTGCCGCTGATGATCGTCCACGGCTTGCGCTCGGCCCGCCACGCGCTGGCGTACACGACGTCGGGTTTGCCCGGCTCCACCACTAGCCCGTACACGCCGATCTCCGGCGAGATGCTCAAGGCGTGCTTCCAGCTCTTGCCGCCGTCGGTGGTCTTGTACACGCCGCGGTCCGGGCTGGGCCCGAACGGGTTCCCGACCGCGGCCGCGTACACCGTGTCCGGGTCGTTCGGGTCGACCGCCATCCGGCCAATCTGGCCGACGCCGTCGAGTCCGATGTGGGTCCACGTCTTACCCGCATTGGTCGACTTGTACATGCCATGCCCGAGGATCACGTTGCTGCGCAGGCCGGTCGAGCCGGTGCCGACGTACACGACGTCCGGATCTGACGGCGCGGCCCGGATCGCGCCGATCGCGCCGGTCTTGAAGAACCCGTCGGAGATGTTGGTCCAGTTCGCGCCGTAGTCGGTGGTCTTCCACACGCCGCCGCCGGTCGCGCCCATGTAGAACGTCGACGGCTGGTCCGGAATCCCTTCTACCGCGGTCACCCGGCCGCCCTGTGATGGGCCGATGCTGCGATATGACAGGCCGCCGAACAGGGCCGGATCGACCGGCGCGGCGGGCAATGCGGTCATCGCAGGTTGCTGCGCGCGGACCTTGACAGGTGCGGCGGCACCTCCGGCGAGCGTTGCGGTTCGGGCGCCCGGATCCATTCTGCTGGCCTGGACCGAACCTCCGGCCATGACCATGGTCGCGCCGACCACCGCGGCAACCAAGGGCAACGAATGGGTGAGACGTCGCTTACGTAGGTGCTTCATCGCGCCTCCCGATAATTGACGTTGATATATGGAAGCTAGATGCTGCGAGAGTGGGTGGCAAGACAAGCATCGATCCGTCGGAGGGTTTTGATCCCTGGCCGTCCGTTTCGGCTTGACCGTTCTGTCGCTCCTGGTGAAGGCCGGGGTGCCGCGTGTCGCTGCGGGCGCGCCGGGTCTCCGGTCGGGGTTTCGGTCTTTCTGTTGGGGGGTAGGTGGGCCAGGTCAGCAGGGGCAGGGCCGGGCTCACCTCGGGCTCACATGGGGCCAAGCCATCGAAGGGTGGCGCTAGGCAAGATCGCAAGAAGAGTAAGAAGCAGCAGGTCAACCCCGCTGCATGATGGTGCGCCCGGCAGGATTCGAACCTGCGGCCTTGGGATTAGAAGTCCCCTGCTCTATCCGCTGAGCTACGGGCGCGCGTCGACGTGTCGCGCCAAGAGGGTACCGCCGCCCCCGGCCTCGCCGGGAGAATGGGTGGTCGCGGGGCACGTCGATGATCAGGGTCGCACGTGGTGTCCCACGCCGGCACCCCGGTTACGCCCCGTCCGCCGAGCGTTCGGACCGGTTTGTACCCTCTGCGTCGTGCTGCTCGACCAGGAAACCGAGAACGAGATCGTCTACGAGCTGTGCCAGCTGCTCGGGCGCGCCATCCTGCCGGTGAGCCGGTTCGACCGCCCCGAGGCGCCCGCCGGCGGCTTCGGCACCGCCTTCTTCTACACCCAGCTGGTCGGCGCCACGGACGACGGGGACGTGGTGCACGAGTGGCTGCTCACCGCCGACGCGACCACTCACGCGCCGTACGGGGAGATCGGGTTGCGGCCGAGCATCACGGAGCCAGCGGATGCGGCGTCGGAGGACATCCGGATGCCCGACTTCGCCGGCCGGTGGCTGCACCTTCCGGAGATCGGCGTGGCCGCGATGCCCACCGGCGGGCTGCACGGGTACGCCGAGGACCGGGGCTGGCACTGGCGTACCCAGCAGGTGACCGACGCGGTGGCCGCGCAGGCCGACGCGATCGCCCGGGTCGGCGCGGAGCCGAGCGCGGCGTTCGTGCTGGCGCTCGGCGTCGCCGGCGACGGAGCGCGACCGCTGGAGGCGGTGATCGAGCGGGTGGTCCGGGACGGCGACGACCTGCGGATCAGCACCGAGCTGCCCTCGGGGTACGTGGGTGCGCCCGTGTTCGGCGCCGACGCGGACCCGGACGGCGACCTGGCGCTGCGCTGCCTCGGCCTGGTGCTGCCCGGCAACGGCACCGGCCACCCGGTCGCGACGTTCGACCGGATCAGGTCGGCCATCGCGGCGGCGACCGCCCGTTACCGCTGACCTTTCCAGCTCAGCCCTCGGCGGCCGCGCCGGCCGGATCCTCCATCGGCCGGCGTGCCGCGGGCGGGCCGGCCGCCACCGCGTCGGTCGGCCCGGCGCCGAGGAACGCCTCCGCCCACCGTCCGGCCTCGGCGAAGACCCTTTCCCGTACGGCCGGACTGGAGAGCGTCAGGTCGTGCAGCCCGCCGTCGAAGCGCGCCAGGGTGACGTGCCGGCCGAGCCGGGGCGCCCAGCGCACCATGTGCTCCACGTCCAGCACCGCGTCGGCGAGGGTGGCGGAATCGTGCCACTTCGTGCTCCGGTAGCTGCGGGTGGAGCAGGCCAGCAGCACCGGCACCGGAATGTCCAGGCCGGCCCGGAGCTGCCGCTGGCCGGCGCGGATCGCGTTGATCCAGCCGGCCCGCACCGGGAATCCGGCGAGCGGCTTCCAGGCCAGGTCGTACCGCCACTCGCCGCGGTGGTCGGCGTGCAGGCTCTCGCCGTACACGGTGCCGAGCCCGAACGGGATGGTGCGGTGCGGTGCCCGGCGGCCCAGCCGGGAGACGGCGGCCGCGAGGGGTCGACGGACCAGCCAGGGTGCGTTGATGTCGAAGAAGGGGCTGTTGAGGAAGAGCCCGTCGACCAGGCCGGCCTCCCGACGGGCGTGCGCCCAGAGCGAGATGATCAGGCCGCCGGTGGAGTGACCCATCGCCAGCAGCGTGTCGTGCCCCTCGTCGACTCGGATGATCTCGGAGGCGGCGTCCAGCTCGGGGAAATAGTCGCTCAGGTCGTGGCAGAAGTTCGGGGTCTGGTGCGGCAGCAGGCTGCGGCCGTACTTGCGCAGGTCGAGGGCGTAGAAGTCCCAGCCCCGCTCGGCGAAGAAATCGGCGACGTGGGTCTGGAAGAAGTAGTCGACGAAGCCGTGTACGTAGAGCACGGCCCGCCGGGTCGGGCGCTCGGCCCGCCGACGGACCAGGGTCGCGACGACCGGTCCCTCTTCGTCGACGCCGAGGTCGATCGTCTGCCGCTCGTACGGCGGTCCCAGCACGTCGAGTTCCACGACCGTGACGGTACGCCGCGACGCTACCCGGCGGTAGCCCGCGCTCCTTAGCAGATGGGGCCCTTGATCAGGTCGTTGTCCACAGCCCGCTCCGTCGTCCACAGGCGGGGCGGTACGGCTGGTGGGCGGGCCCCCTTCGGTCGAGGCTCGGCCCCGACAAGCCGAGTCTCCCTGGGAGGGGCGATGTTCGACACGTACGTCACGATCGTCGGCAATGTGCTGACCGCGCCGGAGTGGCGCCGCACCACGCAGAGCAACACCCTGGTGGCCAACTTCAAGGTCGCCTCCACCGCCCGCCGCCTCGATCGGGACACGGGCCGCTGGGTCGACGGCAACAGCCTGCGCGTGCGGGTGAACTGCTGGCGCAAGCTGGCCGAGGGGGTGGCCGCCTCGGTGATGGTCGGCGACCCGGTGGCCGTCGTCGGCCGGCTCTACACCCGCGACTGGACCGACGACGCCGGCAACCACCGCACGCTCTACGAGCTGGAGGCGGTCGCGGTCGGCCACGACCTGTCCCGGGGCCGGGGCCGGTTCTACCGTAACCGGCCGAGCATGGCCACCAGCACGGTTGAGGACGCGGAGGCGGAGCGCCGGGTGCACGGCGAGGCGACCGAGTCGGTGCCGGCCGCGCAGGCGCCAACCTCCCTCGACGATCGGCCGTTCGACGACGAGTTCGAGCCGCTGGAGTTCGCCGCCCGCGCCGGGCACGAGCTGCCGGGCTACCCGGGCGGGCCGGCGGGTGCCCCGGACGGGCCGGCGGGCTACCCGGGCGGGCCGGCGGGCGACTTCGACGGGCTGGTGGACCCGTTCGACGAGCCGGCCGTCGCGGATCCGCTCGGTCAGGCGGGTCAGACGGGCGCCGGCGACGACGACGAGGGCGACGACGAGGGCGACGACGAGCTGGCCGCCGAGCCCGACGAGGCGAGCGGCGAGGCGACCAACGAGGCCGAGGGTGTCACCCCGGCCGGTCCGGGTCGCCGGGGTCGGCGGCGGACGCCGGTGCCGGCCTGAGCGGCTGCTTCGTGCACGGGGGGAGCGGGGTAGCGACGCAGACGTGGCCACCCCGCCGTACGACTAGGCTGGCCGGCCGGAGGTGGTGACGGGTGCGGCAGGCGACCGTCATGGCGAACGCGGCGGGACTGGTGGCGGGTTACGCCCTGGATTCGTTGTTGGGCGATCCCCGCCGGTGGCACCCGGTGGCCGGCTTCGGCCGGGCGGCCGGGGCGCTGGAGCGGCGGATCTACCGACCGGACCGGTCGGCCGGAGCGGCGTTCACCGCGCTCGCCGTCGGTGCGCCGGTGCTGCTCGGCGTCGCCGCGACGCTCGCCACGCGGCATCGACCGCTGGCCCGCGCGGCGTTGGTCGCCGGCGGCACCTGGGCCGTGCTGGGCGGTCGTACCCTCCGGCGCGAGTCGACGGTGATGGCCCGGGCGCTGCGCGACGGTGACCTGCCCGCCGCCCGTCGCCGGCTCAACCATCTCTGTGGCCGGGACCCCTCGACGCTGGACGAGCCGGAACTGGCCCGCGCCACCGTCGAGTCGGTCGCCGAGAACACCTCCGACGCGGTCGTCGCACCGCTGTTCTGGGGGGCGGTCGCGGGGCTGCCCGGCCTGCTCGGCTACCGAGCGGCGAACACGCTCGACGCGATGGTCGGGCACCGCTCGCCCCGCTACGCCCGTTTCGGCACCCCGGCCGCCCGCCTGGACGACGTGCTCAACCTGGCTCCGGCCCGGTTGACCGGGCTGCTCACCATCGCGGTCGCGCCGGCCGCCGACGGGGACCGCGGCACCGCCTGGCGGATCTGGCGCCGGGACCGCAACGACCACCCGAGCCCGAACGCCGGCCAGTGCGAGGCGGCGATGGCCGGCGCGCTCGGCGTACGGCTGGGCGGGCGCAACGTCTACTTCGGGCGCTCGGAGACACGGCCGTTCCTCGGCGACGGGCCGCGACCCGAGGCGGGGCACCTGACGCGGGCCGCCCGGATCTCCGGCGCCGTCGGCCTGGCCGCGCTCGGCCTCGCCGCGGCCTACCCGCTGACCGCCGGCCGCCTGGTCGACGCCGCCGGCCGGTCCGCTCTGCGGGGCCTGCGCAACGGCCTGGCGCGGCAGGGGAGCGGGCAGTGAGCGGCGGGCTGCTGGTCGCCGGCACCACCTCCGACGCCGGCAAGAGCGTGCTCACCGCCGGCATCTGCCGGTGGCTGCGCCGCCGGGGCGTCCGGGTGGCGCCGTTCAAGGCACAGAACATGTCCAACAACTCGGCCGTGGTGGTCGGGCCGGACGGGCGCGGCGGCGAGATCGGCCGGGCCCAGGCGATGCAGGCTGCCGCCTGCGGGGTCGCCCCGGACCTGCGCTTCAATCCGGTGCTGCTCAAGCCCGGCAGCGACCACGCCAGCCAGGTGGTGCTGCTCGGCGAGGCCGTCGACACGGTCACCGCGGGCAACTACCGGCAACTGCGTCCCCGGCTCGCCGAGACCGCGTACGGGGCGCTGGCCGAGCTGCGGGCGGCGTACGAGGTGGTGATCTGCGAGGGCGCCGGTAGCCCGGCCGAGATCAACCTGCGGGCGGGTGACTACGTGAACATGGGGCTGGCCCGGCACGCCGGGCTGCCCACCATTGTGGTTGGTGACATCGACCGGGGCGGGGTGTTCGCCTCGATGTTCGGCACCGTCGCCCTGCTCGACCCGGCCGACCAGGCTCTCGTCGCCGGCTTCGTGATCAACAAGTTCCGGGGTGACCTGGGGCTGCTCCAACCGGGGCTGGACATGCTGCACCGGGTGACCGGCCGGCCCACGTACGGGGTGCTGCCCTGGGAGCTGGACCTGTGGCTGGACGCCGAGGACTCGCTCGCGTACGGCCGGGTGCTCGGTCGCCCGGCGGCACCCCGGGGCACCGACTGGCTCGACGTGGCGGTGGTCCGGCTGCCCCGGATCAGCAACGCCACCGACGTCGAGGCGCTCGCCACCGAGCCGGGGGTGCGGGTACGCCTGACGATCGAGCCGGCCGAGCTGGCCGCCGCCGACCTGGTGGTGCTTCCCGGCTCCAAGTCGACCGTGGCCGACCTGGCCTGGCTGCGGGAGACCGGCCTGGCCGACGCCGTCCTGGCGCACGCCGCCGCCGGCCGGCCGCTGCTCGGCATCTGCGGCGGGTTCCAGATGCTGGCCCGGGCCATCCACGACCCGGTGGAGAGCGGCCGGGGCAGCGTCCCCGGGCTGGGGCTGCTGCCCATTGAGATCACCTTCGACCCGCACAAGACGGTCCGGCGTGCCACCGGCACCGCCGCCGGTGACGTCCCGGTCCACGGATACGAGATCCACCACGGGTACGTCTCCGCCGCCGACCCCGGTCTGCCGCCGCTGCTCCGGTACGCCGACGGCGTCGGCGAGGGAGCTCGGCTCGGTGCGGTGCACGGCACCCACTGGCACGGGGCCTTCGAGTCCGACGAGTTCCGCCGCCGGTTCCTCACCGAGGTCGCCCGGCTGTCCGGGCGGGCCGGCTTCAAGGTCGCCCCGGACACCGCGTTCGCCGCCGCCCGCGAGCGGACCCTGGACCTGCTGGGCGACCTGGTCGAGGAGCACCTGGACACCGCCGCGCTGTGGCGACTGATCGAGTCCGGCCCGCCGCCGGCGCTGCCGTTCATCCCCCCGGGTGCACCGACCAACTGAGCTGGACCGAAGCGGTCAGTAGCGTACGTCGGCGGGGCGGTCGGACATCGGCAGTCCTGACTCCCGCCAGCCCTGCACGCCCCCGATCATGTCCGTGGCCTGGCGCAGGCCGAGTGCCTGGAGGCCGGCCGCGGCCAGGCTGGAGCTGTAGCCCTCGGCGCACACCACCACGACCTGCCGGTCGTACCCGACCGCCTCCGGGATGCGCCAGGCGCTGGCCGGGTCCAGCCGCCACTCCAGCACGTTCCGCTCGATGACGATCGCGCCCGGCAGCTCACCCTGCTTGCGTCGCTGTGCCTCGGGACGCGTGTCGACCAGCAGCGCGCCGCGGCGGACCGCCTCGACGGTCTCGTGCGGGGTGAGCCGGCGGAGTCCGGCCCTGGCCTGTTCCAGCAGGGCGTCGACGCCCGGACACATCACGTCATGGAGCACCTCCCGATGATGACGCCGGGCACGCGGGCCTGCCCGGCGAACCCGGCTGCCGGCGGGCAGGATCAAGCGGACGGGGGACGCCCGCAGCAGCCCCGGGACCCGTCGACCCCGCCGCCGCGCCGGCCACGCCCGCTGGGCATGGTCAGGCCACACTTTCCCGGAAAGTGGCCCCTCGCGGCACCCGCAGGCCACAGGTTCCGTGAAACTGCGCCCTCGGGTCGGCACGCTCACGCGGCGACCGATGAAGCAGGTGGGGGGGGATGGACGCCGGCGGTCGGCGCTAGCGTCTGTGCGGTGACGGTGACGATGGCGGTGGTCGAGGCGTACGCCGACGCGGCCCGGCGGGTGCTCGCCGGCCCGGCGCGGTTGGGGCGTACCCGACTGGTGGCGGTCGACGGGCCGAGCGGCGCGGGCAAGAGCGTCTTCGCGGCCCGCCTCGCGGACGCCTTCGCGGCGCTGCCCGGCGGCGACCGGCCACCGGTGATCAGTACCGACGATCTGTTGGACGGCTGGGACGACCAGCTCACCTTCTGGCCTCGGCTGGAGCGGTGGGTACTCGGGCCGGTACGTGCGGGCCAGCCCGGCGCGTATCGCCGGTACAGCTGGGTGCGGCGCAGCTTCCTGGACCGGGAGGTGCCGGTGCCGGCCGGGCCGGTGCTGATCGTGGAGGGGGTGAGCAGTGCCCGCGCCGCGATCCGGCCGGAGCTGACCCTGTCTGTCTTCGTCACCGCGCCGGCGGAGCTGCGGCTGTCCCGGGCGCTCGCCCGCGACGGCGCCGAGATCCTGCCCGAGCTGCGCCGCTGGCACGCCGGGGAGCGGGCGCACTTCGCGGTCGACGACACCGAGGCCGTGGCGGACCTCGTGGTCGACGGCGCCGCCACCCTGCCCCATGACCCCGACCATGACTACGTCCGCCGCCGCTGACCGGCGGGCCGGACGTCCCGGCGAGCCGGGTGCGCACCCCGGCGACCGGGGCGGCGGGGGCGGCCTCGGGACTGGCCTGCGGTAAGGCCGGCATACGATGCCGGTCATGACCACACCGATCATGTCCGAGTCCGAGGTGCGGGCCGCCGTCGAGCGTGAGCTGCCCGGAGTCCGTGCCGACCTGGAACGCCTCGTCCGTATCCCCGGCATCGCCTTCGACGGCTTTGACCACTCGCACCTGGAGCGCTCCGCCGAGGCGGTGGCGGAGCTGCTGCGCGGCTGCGGCCTCGACACGAAGATCGTGCGCTCCGGTGGGCAGCCGGCGGTGATCGGAAGGAAGCCGGCCCCGCCCGGCGCGCCCACCGTCCTGATGTACGCCCACCATGACGTCCAGCCGGTCGGCGACCTGACGCGGTGGGAGTCCGACCCGTTCGAGCCGGTGGAGCGGGACGGCCGCCTCTACGGCCGGGGCGCCGCCGACGACAAGGCCGGCATCATGGCGCACGTCGCCGCGCTGCGCGCGTTCGGTGACCGGCTCCCGGTCGGCGTGGTCCTCTTCATCGAGGGCGAGGAGGAGTACGGCTCGGACTCGCTGGAGCGGCTGCTCGCCGAGCACCGCGACGAGCTGGCCTCGGACGTCATCGTGATCGCCGACTCGACCAACTGGGATGTCGGCGTCCCCGCGCTGACCACCTCGCTGCGCGGCATCGTCAACTGCTTCGTGGAGGTTCGCACCCTCGACCACGCCGTGCACAGCGGCATGTTCGGCGGTGCCGTGCCGGACGCGCTCACCGCGCTGGTCAAGCTGCTCGCCACGCTGCACGACGATGCCGGTGACGTGGTGGTCGAGGGGCTGGTCGGCCGGGAGGGCGCGACCGTCGACTACCCCGAGGACCGGTTCCGCGCCGAGGCGGGGCTGGTCGACGGGGGCGAACTCTTCGGCACCGGCCGGATCACCGACCGGCTCTGGAACAAGCCGGCCCTCGCGGTGCTCGGCATCGACGCCCCGGCCACCGCCGAGGCGCCGAACGCGCTCGTCCCGTCGGCGAAGGCGAAGCTGAGCGTACGGCTGGCGCCGGGCGACGACCCGAAGAAGGCGTACGCCGCGTTGACCACCCACCTGGAGAAGCACGCGCCGTGGGGCGCGCAGGTGACGGTGACCTTCGAGCACGACGGCTTCCCCTGCGTCATCGACGCCACCGGGCCGATGTTCGCGGCGGCGCGGGCGGCCTTCCAGGGTGCCTGGGAGGGCACCGAACCGGTCGACATCGGGGTGGGCGGCTCGATCCCGTTCATCGCCACCTTCCAGGAGATGTTCCCGCAGGCGGCGATCCTGGTGACCGGCGTGGAGGACCCGCACGCCCGGGCGCACGGTCCGAACGAGAGCCTGCACCTGGGCGAGTTCGCCCGGGTCTGCCTGGCCGAGGCGCTGCTGCTGGCCAAGGTCGCCGGGGCGGGCGCGAAGCCGGAGTGAGGGTGTCGAAACCGTAACTTCGGCGCCGATGTCGGAGTTTCCGGTGTGTCGGGCGTAGGGGTGTTATAGCCTTTCGAACATGCGTACGAATGACGAGATGGTGCGGCTCCAGGCCGCCGTCAGCGCGCTGGGAGACGTCGACGTCTCCGCGTGGCCCGAGGACATGCTCAAGGACCAGCTCGGCGAGCTCTCCGCCGCGCTGGTCGCGCTCGACACGCTGCTCACCCGGGTCGCCGACGAGGTCCGCGCGCGCGGCCTGCGGATCGAGGAACCGGTCTCGGCCTGACCGCGTCCGGCCTCCTCTGGCAGCGCCTGTGGTGATCGACTCGGGATGCGGCAGGTTGACTCTCCCGTTCGTCTGGACACCGCGGGATGCGGCACCCCGAGTGGACCACCCGCCGGGGCACCGCGGAGTGCCGCGACCCGGAGCGGGTCGGCAGCCGGCCGCGGGACCGGTCGGGCGGCAGCCGGCCGGGCGGCGCGCGGGATCCGTCGCTCGGCCGGGATGCGCCGCCGCGTCGGGGGTGGCTGGCAGGATGGAATCCGTGCGGTTCCTCGACCTGGCGGCCACCTCCGCCGCGGTGGGCGCCACCAGCGGCCGGCGGGCCAAGGTGGAGCTGCTCGCCGCCGCGCTGCGGTCGCTCGACCCGGCCGAGGTCCCGGCAGGTGCCGGCTACCTCGCCGGCGAGCTGCGCCAGCGGCAGACCGGCGTGGGCTGGGCCAGCCTGCGCGAGCTGCCGCCGCCGGCCGCCGAACCGACGCTGACCGTCGCCGGCGTCGACGCGGCCGTCGACGAGATCGCCGCGGTACGCGGCGCCGGATCCCAGGCCCGCCGCCGCGAGCTGCTGCACCGGCTCTTCGCCGCGGCCACCGCCGACGAGCAGCGGCTGCTGGTCGGCCTGTTCCGTGGCGAGCTGCGCCAGGGTGCCCAGGCCGGCCTGCTCACCGACGCCGTGGCCCGGGCCGCCGAGGTGCCGGTGGCGGCGGTCCGGCGGGCTCTGCTACTCGCCGGCGATTTGCGGGCGGTGGCGGTGGCGGCGCTCTCCGGCGGCGCGGCGGCGCTGGCCGGGTTCGGCCTCCAGGTGGGCCGCCCGCTGGCGCCGATGCTGGCGCAGAGCGCCCCGACGGTCGACGAGGCGCTCACCGCCACCGGTGTGCCGGCGGTGGTCGACGTGAAGCTCGACGGCATCCGGATCCAGGTGCACCGGTCCGGCCAGGACATCGCGGTCTTCAGCCGCAGCCTGGACGACATCACCGCCCGGCTGCCCGAGGTGGTGGCCGCCGTCCGCGCCCTGCCCGCCCGGGAGCTGGTGCTCGACGGCGAGGCGATCGGGCTGGACGCCACCGGCCGCCCGCTGCCCTTCCAGGAGACCTCCAGCCGGGCGGCCCGGCGCACCACCCCCAGCACCACCGGTGGCACGCCGGTGGCGCCCGCGGTGCTCGCCGCCGCCGAGCGGGCCGGCGAGACGGTGCTGACGCCGTACTTCTTCGACCTGCTGCACCTCGACGGCACGGATCTGATCGACCTGCCCGGCCGGGAGCGGTGGGCCGCGCTGGCCGGCGCGGTCGACCCGACGCTGCTGGTCGGGCGGGTGGAGGTGGACGGCCCGGAACGGGCCGCGGCCGCCTTCGCGGCGGCGATCGATGCCGGCCAGGAGGGGGTGGTGGTGAAGGATCCGGCCGCCCCCTACGAGGCCGGCCGGCGCGGCTCGGGCTGGGTCAAGGTCAAGCCCCGGCACACCCTCGACCTGGTCGTGCTGGCCGTCGAGTGGGGTAGCGGCCGGCGGCAGGGTTGGCTCTCCAACCTGCACCTCGGCGCCCGCGATCCCCGTACCGGCGAGTTCGTCATGCTGGGCAAGACGTTCAAGGGGCTCAGCGACGAGTTGCTGCGCTGGCAGACCGAGCGGTTTCTCGGCCTGGCCGTGGAGAAGGGCGACTGGGTGGTCCGGGTCCGCCCCGAGCAGGTGGTCGAGATCGCGTTCGACGGGGTGCAGACGAGCAGCCGCTACCCGGGCGGCGTGGCGCTGCGCTTCGCCCGAGTGGTGCGCTACCGGGACGACAAGACCGCAGCCGAGGCCGACACCATCGACGCCGTACGCGCCGTTCATGCCGGCCGGCCCACCGGGTGAGTCGGCGGCGCGCCGGAGGCGGTGTACGGGCCGCCTCCGACGCCGCGGCGGTCAGCCGACCGACAACGAGCGGGCGTAGTTGACCTGGTTGTTGATCTGCTGCACCTGGAACTGGTCGACCACCGGGATGCGGGCCACGTACTGGTGGCCGCCGCTGGTCACCGTCACCTGCACGGTCCCGTGGTGCCTGGTCTCCTTGATCAGCAGGAAGAGCAGGCTGAACACGGTGAGGCAGAAGAAGCCGACGATGGCGCAGACGAGGGCCCAGGTCGCCACCTTCTCCTCCTTCTGCCAGTGATCCATCACGTGCCAGGAGGCGCCGGCGAGCGGCAGCACGCCGGCGGGCGTACGGATCACCGGTGGCGTCACCATGATCTCGCCGATCTGCACGGCCACCACGGACTGGGTGGCGGGCGGCAGCGGTCCCACCGGCGGGTGCGGCCCCGGCCAGGCCACCGGTACCCCGTACTGCGGCGCCGGCGGTGCGGAGAACGCCGGCGGTGCGGAGAACTGCGCCGTGGTGGGTGGCGCGATGGCGGGTGGCGGCGCGACGGCTGGTGGCACCGGGAACCGCTCGGTGGGCGGCGGCGTGACGGCGGGCGGCGGCGTGACGGCGGGTGGCGGCGTGACGGCGGGCGGCGGCGTGACGGCGGGCGGCACCGGGAACCGCTCGGTGGGCGGCGCGACGGGCGGCATGGCGGCCCCCGGGTCGTACGCCGGGTACGCCTGGGTCGGCGGCTCCGGGGGCGGCGGAGGCATCGCGGGATCAGAGGTCACCGGGACCCCTCACGGTTGCTGATCATGGCCGGACCCTACCCGTGATCCCGGTGCCCCGGGTGCCCGCCGAACAGCCCGCCGCGGCCGGGCCGGGGCGGTCAGGTCGAGGCGCTGGAGGCCGGTTCGGCGGCCCGGTCGACGGGCGTACGCGGTTTGTCCAGGCCGGCCGCGCGCCGCGCCTCCCGGCGCGCCACCCAGGCGTAGCCGAAGAGGCTCATGCCGGCGAAGAGCCACCACTGCACCACGTACCCGAAGTTCTGCCAGTTGTTGGCGTGCCCGATCGGGACCGCCTGGAACGCCGGGTCGGCGGCGGGCGTCTGCTGGTCGAGCAGCAGGTAGCCGCCGGCGACCGGATACGGCAGGTGGCCGGCGATGCGAGGGACGCTGATCCGCCGGGTCTCCAGCTTGCCGTTCCGCCGGTCGACCGTGCCGCCGCCGCTCTCGCTGGACACCACGCGGCCGGTGACCGTCACGTCGCCGGCCGGCGCGGCGGGCACCGGCGGCTGGGCGGTGGCGCCGCCGCCCGGAACGGGTGGGATCCAGCCCCGGTCGACCAGCACGGCGGTGCCGTCGGCGAGGACCAGCGGGGTGAGCACCTCGAAGCCCACCTCGCTGTCGGCCGTCCGGCCGCGGACCAGGACGACGTTGGCGGTGTCGTACCGGCCGGTGGCGGTGGCTCTGGTCCAGGTGACCCGCTCGGCCGGGGCCGGACCGGTGCTGCCGGGCCCGCCCGTCGGAGCCGGCAGGGCGTCGCGCAGCGGCGCGGGGGCCATGGTGGTGCCGGCGTCGATCCGCTCGTTGATCGCGGTGCGGCCGTTGTAGCGGTCCAGCTGCCAGTTGCCGAGGAATACCATCACCGCGGCGGCGACCAGGGTCAGCGCGAGATAGCCCAGCCAGCGCGGGGTCAGCAGGAACCGGTACACGTCAGGAAAGGCTACCCGTCCGAGCGGAGCCGCTGACCTGGGGCGGGCCGGAACCGGCCGGCCGGCGGCCATCGCGTGTCGGTTCGGGCGGGTACGGCCACGCGCGCGGCCCGGCTGGTCGCGGCGGCCGACCTCCGCTGAGCCCGTGGCGGTCTCCGCGGAGCCCGCGAAGGCGATCAAGAGGTTCGCGGCGTCGGCCGCAAACCTCTTGATCAACTAGCCCGGGCGCACCCCCGGGCGGTCCGGCGACGGCTCCGGGTCGGGGCGCGGCGCGAGACGCGCCGAGCCGGAGTCGTCGTGCATTCAGCCGACGATCTGGTCGGACGGTGGGCTGAACTGGCGGACGGGCTTGTCCTTGAGCGCGTCGCGCAGGGTCATCGCCACCGCGTCGATGGGCACCTGGGACAGCCCGTCACCCACCGCGTTGAACGGGTTGTCCGGATCGGCGATGAAGCTTGCCGCGGCCAGGTCCGGGGTGTAGCCGGCGAACCAGGCGGACCGGGTGTTGTCCGTGGTACCCGTCTTGCCGGCGACCGGGCGGCCCACCGTACCCCGGACGCTGTCGGCGGTGGACCAGCCGCCGCAGCCGCCCTTGGCCGGGGTGTCACCGGTCGGGCAGCGGGCGGCGTCGGTGGCGGCCCGGGCCGCGTCGGCGCTGACCACCTGCCGGCACCGCGGCTTGGCGACCTCCCGCTCCACCCCGCCGGCCGTCTTGTACATGGCCGGCGTGCCGTCCCGGTTCAGGATCGAGAGCACCGGGATCGCCTCGCAGTACCGACCCTCGGCCGCGACCGCGGCGTACGCGTTCGCCACCTCCAATGGGGTGGCGTCGGAGACGCCCAGGGTGAACGCGCCCCACTTGTGCGCCTTGTCCGGCGCGGCGTGGTCGCGGTCCACGTCGGTACGCCAGCGCAGCCCGAGCTGCTCGGCCAGGCGCACCGCCTTCTCCGCGCCGATCTTCTCCTCGAGTTGGACGAAGAAGGTGTTCACCGACTTGCCGAAGCCGGACCACATGGTCTGCACGCCCGTCATCGCGCCGCTGGCGTTGACCGGGGCCCACCCGTCGTAGATGGCCGACTGGTACTTGAACGGCGAGTTGATGGTGTCGGAGAGCTTCGTCCCGGAGTTGAGCGCGGCGAGCATCGTGAACATCTTGAACGTCGATCCGGCCTGGTACCCGGGGAGCGTGCCCCCGCCGAGCAACGGCGCGACCGTGTTCGGATAGTTCGCCTTGACGTTCGGGCCGGCCTCCGGGTTGGAGCTGTTCGGGTTGTCGGCCAGGTTGAGCGAGTAGGTCCGGTTCACCGCCATGGCCTTGATCCGTCCGGTGCCCGGCTCGGCGACCACGACGCCGTTGGCGAACGCGCTGCCCGTGCCGTCCTTGGCGCCCACGTTCTTCTCCGCCGCCTCCTGGATCTTCGGGTCGAGGGCGAGCACGATCCGGTAGCCGCCCCGGCGCAGCTTGTCCATCCGTTCCAGCCGGTTCTCCCCGAACGCCGGCTGGGTGCTCCACCAGTTCTTCAGGTAGTCGCAGTAGAAGCCCCAGGTCGCCCGGTACTTCTCCAGCAGTGAGGCGCAGTCGTTCGGCGGGTTGGTCAACTTCAGCTGGATCGGCTCGGCCTTCGCCTTGGCGACGGCGTCGGGCGGCATGTAGCCGAGGTGGGCCATGTTGTCGAGCACGTAGTTGCGCCGGGCGGTGGCGTCCTTCTGGTCGGAGGTGAAGGGGTCGTACTCCGATGGGGACTTGACCAGGCCGGCGAGGGTGGCCGCCTCGACCGGGGTGAGCGTGTCCGGGGTCTTGGAGAAGAAGATCTGCGACGCCGCGTAGATCCCGTACGCGCGGTGGCCGAAGTAGGCCGAGTTCAGGTAGCGCTCCAGGATCTGTTCCTTGCTGAGCTCCTTCTCGATGTCCAGCGCCATGCGCATCTCCTTGACCTTGCGCAGGCTGGTCTGCTGGGTGGCCTCCTGGACCTCCTTCGGCGTCTTCGCGCTGTCCCGCAGGGCCATCCGGACGTACTGCATGGTCAGTGTGGAGGCGCCCTGGGACACGCCGCCGGAACGCGAGTTGGCCACGAAGGCGCGGGCCACGCCCTTCGGGTCGACGCCGCGGTGCTGGTAGAAGCGGTTGTCCTCGGCGGCGACGATCGCCTGTTGGATGTTCGGCGACATGTCCTGGATCTTGGTGTACTTCCGGTACTCCTCGTAGAACATCGTCAACACGGTCTTGCCGTCCGGCGCGTAGAGGTACGAGGTCTCGGCGGGTAGCGCGGTCTTCAGGATGTTCGTCTTCTGCTCCACTGCGTGCGCGGTGGCCTTGGCACCGAGGCCGGTGAGGGCGGCGAGCGGGTACGCCGCGGCGGCGACCACGATGCCGGCGATCAGCCCGGCGCGGAGGAGGGGAACGGCACGACCAGTGGAAGCAAGGGGTCGATTGCTCACAAGGTCAAGCTATGACATTTCCGATTCGGAAATGAGAAGAATTCATAAACGGACGATCGGATTGGGCCGTGGTGACGCGACCCACGCTGGGATCCGCTGTCCCCGGTGGCAGCTTCCCGGCAGGATCGCGGGCATGCGTGCTCAGCCGACCGGAACGCCGGCCGCGACCGGAACGCCGGCCGAGGTCACGCCCGCCGAGCCCGACCTCGGGCACCACGGGGACGCCGAGGCGACCCCCGGGCTGGTCGACCTCGCGGTCAACGTCCGCCGCGCCCCGATGCCCGACTGGCTGGCCGACCCGCTGACCGCGGCCCTGGGCGAGCTGGCCGCGTACCCGGATCCCGGCCCGGCCCGCGCCGCCGTCGCCGCCCGGCACGGGCGTCCCCCGGAAGAGGTGCTCCTCACCGCCGGCGCGGCCGAGGGCTTCGTGCTGATCGCCCGGGCGCTGCGCGACGCCCGGCGGCCGGTCGTGGTGCACCCGCAGTTCACCGAGCCGGAGGCCGCGCTGCGGGCCGCCGGGCACGCGGTCGAGCGGGTGCTGCTCGACCCGGCCGACGACTTCCGGCTCGACCCGGCCCGGGTACCCGCCGACGCCGACCTGGTGCTGGTCGGCAACCCCACCAACCCCACCTCCGTGCTGCACCCGGCCGCAGCGCTCGCCGCGCTGGCCCGCCCCGGCCGCGTGCTCGTGGTCGACGAGGCGTTCGCCGACACCACGCTCGCCCCCGGCGTGGCCGGCGAGCCCGAGTCCCTGGCGGCCCGCCGCGACCTGCCCGGCCTCGTGGTGGTCCGCAGCCTCACCAAGACCTGGGGGCTGGCCGGGCTGCGAATCGGCTACCTGCTCGGCGACGCGCCACTGCTCGCCCGGTTCGCCGCCGCCCAGCCGCTGTGGGCGGTCTCCACCCCGGCGCTCGCCGCCGCCACCGCGTGCGCGTCCCCGGCCGCCGTCGCCGCCGAGCGCGCCATCGCCGCCGAACTCGCCGCCGACCGCGAGCACCTGGTGGCCCGCCTGTCCGGCCTGCCCGGCGTACGCGTCGTCGGCCGCCCGGCCAGCGCGTTCGTGCTGGTCCACCGGCCCGGTGCCGCCGCCGTCCGGGAGCGGCTGCGCGAGCGCGGCTGGGCGGTACGCCGCGGCGACACCTTCCCCGGGCTGGGCCCGGACTGGCTGCGGATCGCGGTGCGCGATCCGGCGACGACCGACGCATTTGTCGACGTGCTGGCGGAGATCCTGGAGGCGTGATGTTGGAGTCCACCGTGGCGGCGATCCGGCCGCTGGACGAGACCGCCATGGCGGCGGCCCGCGAGCTCCAGGGCCGGCTGACCAAGCCCGCCGGCTCCCTCGGCGCCCTGGAGCCCCTCTCCGTACGGCTCGCCGGGCTGGCCGGGGACTGCCCCCCGCCGCTGCCCGAGCCGGCCGCGGTGGCCATCTTCGCCGGCGACCACGGCGTGCACGCCCAGGGCGTGACACCCTGGCCGCAGGAGGTCACCGCCCAGATGATCGGCAACTTCCTGGCCGGCGGCGCGGTCGTCAACGCGTTCGCCCGGCAGGCCGGCGCCTCGGTCACCGTGGTCGACGTCGGGGTGGCCACCCCGCTCCCGGTCGACCCGGCGGCCGTCGTCGACTTCCCGGTCGGCTCCGCGGCCCACGTCGACTTCCCGGCCGACTCCGCGGCCCACGTCGACTTCCCGGTCGACCCGGCGGCCCTCGTCGACCCGGCCGGCCCCCGCCTGATCCGGGCCAACATTCGGGCCGGCACGCGCGACATGACGGTCACCGCCGCGCTCACCCGGGACGAGGCCCGAGCGGCGGTGGAGGTCGGCATCCGGGTCGCCGGGGAGTTGGTCGACGGCGGGGCGGGCATCCTGCTGACCGGGGACATGGGCATCGGCAACACCACCCCGGCCGCCGCGCTGGTCGCCGCGTTCACCAGGGTCGACCCGGCCGAGGCGACCGGGCGGGGCACCGGGGTGGACGACGAGACGTACCGGCGGAAGGTCGGCGTCGTACGGGCCGCGCTCGACCGGCACGCGCCCGACCCGGCCGACCCGCTCGGCGTGCTGGCCGCGGTCGGCGGCCTGGAGCACGCGGCGCTGGCCGGGCTGGTCCTGGGCGCCGCCGCCCGCCGGGTGCCGGTGCTGCTGGACGGGGTGATCGCGGTCAGCGGCGCGCTGGCCGCCGCCGCGTTCGCGCCGGACGCGGTCGGGGCGATGGTGGCCGGGCACCGCTCCGCCGAACCGGGCGCCACCGCCGCGCTGCGCCACCTCGGCCTCGACCCGCTGATCGACCTCGGGCTGCGCCTCGGCGAGGGGACCGGCACCCTGCTCGCCCTTCCGGTCGTCACCGGCGCGGTCCGGGTGTTGCACGAGGTGGCCACCTTCGACTCGGCTGGCGTGGCCGAGAAGTGACGGCGAATCCGTATCCTCTCGGGCTCCGGCTGTCCGGCCGGCGGGTGGTCGTGGTGGGCGGGGGAGCGGTGGCCACCCGGCGGGTGCCAGCGCTGCTCGACGCCGGGGCGGACGTGCTGCTGGTCGCGCCGGAGCTGACCCCGGCGCTGCGGAACCACGTCGACGCCGGCCGGCTGCGCTGGGAGCCGCGTCGCTTCGTCCCTGCCGACCTGGACGGCGCCTGGCTGGTTCAGGTGGCCGTTGACGACCGGGCCGCCGCGGCCGAGGTCAGCGCCGCGGCCGCCGAGCGCCGGATCTTCTGCGTACGCGCCGACGACCGCGACGCGGCCACCGCGTGGACCCCGGCGGTCACCCGGCACGGCCCGGTCACCGTCGCCGTGCTCGGCGGCGGCGACCCCCGCCGCGCGATGACCGTCCGCGACGCCATCCGCGACCTGCTGGGTGCAAGGAAGGGCCCCTTGTTAACGCCTCCGGTAGAGCAGGGGCCCCTTGTTAACACGGCCGGACGGGTGGCGCTGGTCGGGGCGGGACCGGGCGACCCGGAGCTGATCACCGTGAAGGGGTGGCGACTGCTCGCCGAGGCCGATGTGGTCGTCGCCGACCGCCTCGTGCCCGGGCTGCTGCTCGACGAGCTGCGCCCCGACGTCGAGCTGGTGGACGCCTCGAAGATCCCGTACGGGCCGTCCCGGGCTCAGGAGGAGATCAACCGGATCCTGGTGGAGCGGGCCCTGGCCGGCAAGGCCGTGGTGCGGCTCAAGGGCGGCGACCCGTACGTCTTCGGCCGGGGCGGCGAGGAGCTGCTGGCCTGCGCGGAGGCGGGCGTGCCGGTGACCGTGGTCCCCGGGGTGACCAGCGCGATCGCCGTACCCGCCGTGGCCGGTGTGCCGGTCACCCACCGGGCGGTGGCGCACGAGTTCACGGTGGTCTCCGGGCACGTCGCGCCCGACTCGCCGGCCTCGCTGGTTCGCTGGGAGGCCCTCGCCGGCCTGCGCGGCACCCTCGTCATCCTGATGGGCCTGAAGAACCTCGCCGCGATCAGCGCGACCCTGATTGCCCACGGCCGCCCGCCGGACACCCCGGTGGCCGTGGTCCAGGAAGGCACCACCGCCGCCCAGCGCGTCCTCCGCTCGACCCTGGGCGCGGTGGCCGCCGACGTGGCCGCCGCCGCTCTCCGTCCACCCGCCATCGTGGTGATCGGCAACGTGGTGACCACCCTCCCCACCCCGCCCGGGTGATCATTCGCGACACGCGGGGCGGGCGACAACAACTTCATGATCAACCCGACGGGGGTGGGCAGTGGGGCGGAAAGTGCGGCGGCGGCCCGGGACGTGGGTCCCGGGCCGCCGTCGTTGCTGGCGCGTCACTGCTTGAGCATGTTGTCCAGCAGCAGGGCGCAGCGGATGAGGCCCAGGTGGCTGTACGCCTGCGGATGGTTGCCCAGGCCGCGCTCGGCGAGCGGGTCGTACTGCTCGGGGAGCAGCCCGGTCGGGCCCGCCGTGTCGATCATCTGGACGAACAGCTCCTCCGCGTCGGTACGCCGGCCGGTGCGCAGGTACGCCTCGACCAGCCACGCCGTGCAGATGTGGAAGCCGCCCTCCCGGCCGGGCAGGCCGTCGTCCCAGTGGTACCGGTAGACGACCGGGCCGCTGCGCAGGTCCGCCTCGATCTTGAGCACGGTCGACAGGAAGCGCGGGTCGTCGCCCGGGAGCAGCCCGGACAGGCCGATCCAGAGCGACGACGCGTCCATGTCCTCGTGCCCGTACGCGACGCTGTACGCCTCGGCCTCCTCATGCCAGCCGTACTCCAGCACGTTGGCGCCGATGCGGTCGCGCAGCTCCACCCACTCCGGCCGGTCCTCGTTGCCGTGCTGCCGCACCACGTGCAGCGCCCGGTCGACCGTCATCCACAACATGACCTTGGAGAAGACGTGGTGCCGGGGCGGGAGGCGCGCCTCCCAGATGCCGTGGTCGGGCTCGTGCCAGCGGCGGCGTACCGCCTCGACCATGTTCTCCAGCACCCGCCACTCGTCGTCACGGACCGAGCCGCGTGCGTCCGCCACCGCGGCGATCAGGTCCGCGACCGGGCCGAAGACGTCCAGCTGCAGCTGGTGGTTGGCGAGGTTGCCGACCCGGACCGGCCGGGAGCCGGCGTACCCGGGCAGGGTGTCGATGACCGCCTCGGCGCCCAGCTCGTACCCGTCGACGGTGTAGAGCGGGTGCAGCCGCTCCGGGTGCCCGCCGGTGCGCTCGACGACCCCGTCGATCCAGCGCAGCAGCGCCTCGGCCTCCTCGGTCGAACCGAGGTCGACCAGCGCCCGGGCGGTCATCGCCGCGTCCCGCAGCCAGCAGTAGCGGTAGTCCCAGTTCCGTACGCCGCCCAGCTCCTCGGGGAGCGAGGTGGTCGCCGCGGCGAGGATCGATCCGGTGGCCTCGTGGCAGAGCCCGCGCAGGGTGAGCGCGCTGCGGGCGACCAGGTCGCGGGCCGTTGTGGGCAGCCGTAACCCGGCCACCCAGTCCCGCCAGGGCTGCTCGGCGGCGGCCTGCCGTTCGTGGACCGGCACCCGGTGGTGCTCCAGGCTCTGCGTGCCGAAGCGCAGCTCCAGCACCACCTGCCCGCCCACCGCGGAGAGGTCCACCACGGCCTTCGCCGTCTCGTTCACCCCGTCGCTGGTGACGTCCCACTCCACGCCGGGTGAGTAGAGCGCCATCGGCTCGTTGGAGCCGAGCACCAGCAGGCCGTCGTCGATCGGCTGGAGCTGCACCGCGACCTGACCGAACTCGGGGCGCGGAGCGAAGTCGATCCGGGCCCGGCCGGTGCCGCTGATGAGCCGGACCAGCGCCGAGTCGCCGGTGACGACCGCCGGGCCGTCCGGGGTGGTCTCCTTGGCCGGCAGGTCCAGCCAGTCGGTGACGGTCAGGCCCGACCAGCGGGTCTCCACGGTCATCGTGCCGCTGCGGTAGCGCTGGCCGAGCGGGAGGCCGCCGCGCTCGCGGCCGACGGTGAAGTGCCCGGCCGGGCTGCCGCCGACCAGGTCGGCGAAGATCGCCGCCGAGTCCGGCTTCGGGTGGCAGAGCCAGGTGATCTTGGCTTCCGGGCTGACCAGCGCGACCGTCCGCCCGTTGGCCAGCATCGAGTGCCGCTCGATCGGCACCGCCCGCTCGCCGAAGAGCCAGTGCCGGCGGGTCTCCAGGAGCAGGCCCAGCGCCCGGGCCGCCTCGATCGGCTCGGCCACCCGGTAGTCGGCCTGGGTGTCCCCGGGGCCGATCTTGATGCCGACGTCCGGGCCCTGCAGGTTGCCGAAGGCGTTCTCGTCGGTGACGTCGTCGCCGATGAAGAGCACGGCGCTCGCCGCGAGCTGGGTCCGGAGTTGGTCGACCGCGGTGCCCTTGTGGGTGGCCACCACCGACAGCTCAATGACCTCCTTGCCCTGGGTGACGGTCACGTCCGCCCAGGTGGCCGGGCCGTTGCGGACCGCCTCGATGGCCGCGGCGGCGACCTGCGGGTCGACCCCGCGGGTGTGCACGGCGACGCTGGCCGGCTTGCGCTCGAGGCGTAGGCCCGGGTGGGCCGCGGCGATCTCGCGCAGCGCGTCGCGCAGCCGGGTGCGCACCGCGATCAGCTCGGGGGAGAGCCGCTCGACGAAGCCGATGTCGAATTCGGAGCCGTGGCTGCCGACGAGGTGGACCTCGCTGGGCAGGCGGGAGAGCGCGGCCAGGTCGCGCAGCGCGCGCCCGGAGACCACCGCGACGGTGGTCTGCGGCATCGACGCCAGTGCGCGGATCGCGGCCACCGACTCGGGCAGCGGTACGGCCTTGCTCGGGTCCTCGACGATCGGCGCGAGAGTGCCGTCGTAGTCGCAGGCGACCAGAAGCTGCGGTACGCGGGCGATCCGACCGATGGCGGCGCGCAGCTCGGGATCCAGCACGCCGGCGTGCGAGGTGGCGGTGGGGTTCACGCGGCCTCCGCCTCGGGCACGCCGAGTTCGGTCAGGAACGACGTGGCCCAGTGCCCCACGTCGTGGGTGCGCAGGTGGCGCTGCATTATCCGCATGCGCCTACGAGCCTCCGGTCTCTCGACGTGCACGGCGCGCAGCAGCGCGTCCTTGACCGCGTCGGGGTCGTGTGGGTTACACAAAAATGCCTGGCGCAGCTCTGTGGCGGCGCCGGCAAACTCACTGAGCACGAGCGCGCCGCCCTGGTCGGCGCGCGATGCGACGTACTCCTTGGCCACCAGATTCATTCCGTCTCGCAGCGGGGTCACAATCATCACGTCTGCCGCGACGTACATCGCGGCGAGTTCGGAGCGACTGTACGACTGATGCAGATAATGCACTGCCGGCACGCCCACTCGTCCGAATTCACCGTTAATCCGGCCAACCTCGCGTTCTACCTTCACCCGTAGTGCCTGGTAGTGCTCGACGCGCTCGCGGCTCGGCGTGGCGACCTGCACCATAACCGCGTCGGGAACTGTCAACTTTCCGTCAGCGAGGAGTTCGCGGAAGGCCTTCAGCCGGAGCTCGATGCCCTTGGTGTAGTCGAGCCGGTCGACGCCCAGGATGATCGTCCTCGGGTTGCCCAACTCCTCGCGGATCTGCTTGGCCCGGGCCTGGATCGCCGGGTCGGTGGCCATCCGCTCCATCTCCTTCGTGTCGATGGAGATGGGAAACGCGCCGGCCTTGACCCGCCGGCCGTCGACCTGGATCATCTGCCCCTCGTAGCGCAGCCCGAGCAGGTGCCGGGCGAGCCGGACGAAGTTCTGCGCCGCCAGTCGCTGCTGGAAACCGACCAGATCGGCGCCGAGCAGGCCGCGCAGGATCTCGGTGCGGAACGGCATCTGCATGAACAGCTCGATCGGCGGGAACGGGATGTGCAGGAAGAACCCGATCCGCAGGTCCGGGCGCAGCTCGCGGAGCATCGCCGGCACGAGCTGGAGCTGGTAGTCCTGCACCCAGACCGTCGCGCCCTCGGCCGCGACGTCCGCCGCGGCCTCCGCGAACCGGGCGTTGACCAGTCGGTACGCCTCCCGCCACCGGCGCTTGTACGCCGGCGTCTCGACCGCGTCGTGGTAGAGCGGCCAGATCGTCGCGTTGGACTGCCCCTCGTAGTAGCGCTCCAGCTCCTCGGCGCTCAGCGGCACCGGGTGCAGGTGGATCCCCTCCATGTCGAAGGGCTCCGGGGCGGCGCCCGTGCCGCCGGCCCAGCCGACCCAGGTGCCCTGGTGCTCGGCGAGGACGGGGTGCAGCGCGGTGACCAGCCCCCCGGGGCTGCGCCGCCACTGCCGTCCCTCGGGTGTGCTCACCTCGTCGACCGGTAGGCGGTTCGCCACTACGACAAAGGAGCTACGGACGGTCACGATCGGCCACCTCCGGGTGCTGACGGGTCCACCGCGATGAGCGTACTGAGCGTAGCTGCGGCGTCTGTTCCCCCGTGCCGGAGTCACGTACCCGTCCCACGCCAGCCGAATCGAAAACGTGATCTTGCCAACAGTCGAGGTCTGTCGCGGCGCGGGCGTACCGCTGCGGCGGGGTGATGTGGGCGCAGCGGGGCGTACCTGTCAGGATTGACGTTGGCGTGCGCGCGGCCGGCTCCTGGCCGGCGGCGGCGGGCGGAAGTCGCAGCCCGCGCCCGCGCGCCGCAAGCTCGCGATCGCAATCGACGGAGGTAGCCCGCACCGTGGCCCAGTTCATCTACGTCCTGGAAAAGGCGCGCAAGGCGCACGGCGACAAGGTCGTGCTCGACAACGTGACGCTGAACTTCCTGCCGGGGGCCAAGATCGGTGTGGTCGGCCCGAATGGCGCCGGTAAGTCCAGCCTCCTCAAGATCATGGCAGGGTGGGACCAGCCGAGCAACGGCGAGGCCCGGCTGATGCCCGGTTACACCGTCGGCATGCTCGCGCAGGAACCGCCGCTGAACGACGCCAAGACCGTCCTCGGCAATGTCGAGGAGGCGGTCGCCGAGACCAAGGCCAAGCTGGAGCGGTTCAACAAGATCGCCGAGCAGATGGCCACCGACTACTCCGACGAGCTGATGGAGGAGATGGGCCGGCTCCAGGAGGAGCTGGACAACGCCGACGCGTGGGACATCGACTCCAAGCTCGAGCTGGCGATGGACGCGCTGCGCTGCCCGCCGCCGGACGCCGACGTCACCAAGCTCTCCGGCGGTGAGCGCCGCCGGGTGGCGCTGTGCAAGCTGCTGCTGGAGGCCCCCGACCTGCTGCTGCTCGACGAGCCCACCAACCACCTGGACGCGGAGAGCGTGCAGTGGCTGGAGCAGCACCTGGCCAAGTACGCGGGCACCGTCATCGCGATCACCCACGACCGGTACTTCCTCGACAACGTGGCCGGCTGGATCCTGGAGCTGGACCGTGGCCGGGCCATCGGCTACGAGGGCAACTACTCCACCTACCTGGAGAAGAAGGCGGCCCGGATGGCCGTCGAGGGGCGCCGCGACGCCAAGATGAAGAAGCGCCTCGACGACGAGCTGGAGTGGGTCCGCTCCAACGCCAAGGCCCGGCAGACCAAGTCCAAGGCCCGGCTCGACCGGTACGAGGAGATGGCCACCGCGGCGGAGCAGACCCGCAAGCTGGACTTCGAGGAGATCCAGATCCCGCCGGGCCCGCGCCTGGGCAGCACGGTCATCGAGGTCAACCACCTCGTCAAGGCCTTCGGCGACCGGGTGCTGATCGACGACCTCGGCTTCTCGCTGCCGCGCAACGGCATCGTCGGCGTGATCGGCCCGAACGGCGTCGGCAAGACCACCCTGTTCAAGACCATCGTCGGGCTGGAGGAGCCGACCACCGGCTCGGTCAAGGTCGGCGACACGGTCTCGCTGTCGTACGTCGACCAGAGCCGGGCCGGCCTGGCCGGCGACAAGACGGTCTGGGAGACGGTCTCCGACGGGCTGGACCACCTCCTGGTGGGCAAGGTGGAGATGCCGTCCCGGGCGTACATCGCGGCGTTCGGGTTCAAGGGGCCGGACCAGCAGAAGCCGACCAAGGTGCTCTCCGGTGGCGAGCGGAACCGGCTCAACCTGGCGCTGACCCTGAAGATCGGCGGCAACGTGATCCTGCTCGACGAGCCGACCAACGACCTGGATGTGGAGACCCTCGGCAGCCTGGAGAACGCGCTGCTGGAGTTCCCCGGCTGCGCCGTGGTCATCTCCCACGACCGGATGTTTCTGGACCGGGTCGCCACGCACATCCTGGCCTGGGAGGGCGACGACCAGAACCCGGCGAAGTGGTTCTGGTTCGAGGGTAACTTCGAGGCGTACGAGAAGAACAAGATCGACCGGCTCGGCGCGGAGGCGGCCCGCCCGCACCGGGTGACCTACCGCAAGCTCACCCGTGACTGACCGCTTCGTCTATCACTGCACGCTGCGCTGGTCCGACCTGGACGCGTATGGCCACGTCAACAACGCGCGTTTCCTCACCCTCTACGAGGAGGCGCGGGTGGCGATGATGTTCACCGGCGCCCGGGCGCGGGGGTTGGGCTCGTTCGCCGACGGGGTGGTCATCCGCCGGCACGAGGTCGACTACCTGCGCCCGGTCGACTACGCGCTGGGCCGGGCCACCGAGGAGGCGGCACCGACGGTCCGGATCGATCTGTGGGTGGAGGAGATCCGGGCGGCGTCGTTCAGCATCGCCTACGAGCTGTACGACGGTGACGTGCTCGCCAGCCGGGCCCGTTCGGTGCTGGTGCCGTACGACCTGGTCGCGCAGCGGCCCCGCCGGGTCACCCCGGAGGAGCACGCCTTCCTGCTCCAGTACGCGCTCGGGCTGCCGGCATGACCACCGGGCACGGGCTGGACGGGGCGGCCGACGCCGGTGCCTTCCTGGCCCGGCTGGTCCGGCTGGACCCGGCCGCCCTGGTCCGGCTCCGGCCGGCCCCGGGGGCGGGGCGTACGGCCCTCTGGGCCAGGCTGCCGTGGGGCGTCCTCGTGGTCCGTACGGTCACCGGGACCGCCCCGGGCGACGTCACGGTCACCGCCGGTGAACTGCTGGCCGAGTTGGCGGCCGGCCGGGCCGCGCTGCCCCGGCGCCGCGACGACGGGTGGCGCTGGCCGCTGCCTCCGCCGACGAGCCGGGCGGTGGAGGCGCTGCCCGCCGAGGACGTACGCCGGATCGCCGCCGCGGCGGCCGGGACGCTGCGCGAGGCCGCCGCCCACGGCGTGGCGGGCCGAGCCGTCGGGCAGCGCGCGCTGCGGGACGCGCTGCTGGACCACGTCGCCGTGGTGGTCACCCCGGACGACGCGCCGAACGTTCCGGTGGAGGTGCCGCAGCGGTTGATCCAGGGCCTGGTCCGGATGGGCTTCCTCGGCAGCGGGGACGTTCAGGTACGCGTCGCCGGCCGATGGGTCGGTCTGATCGGACCGTACGGAGGGGCCTGGTCGCGGAAGGGCGCGGAGCTTGCCCTTACGCCCGCCATCCCTCATCCGAACGGCTGACCCCAACTCATTCCTCCGGTCTGGTGCGGTAGTTGGGGGGATGACTCAACTCGGCTGTCCGGGTACCGTCCATCCTCGGATCCAACGCACCGTAGGCGAGTGGATCCGCTGGGGAGTGAGGTGCGCGAGCGATGCCGTGGTGGTCATGGCGCCCAAGTTCCGCCGCTGGCGGCGACCCTGAAACTCGAAGCGGAATCAAAGTGGAGGAAACCGCCCAAGTCGGACCACCGGCCCCCCGTCGGCCGGAAGACGATCCGCCGGCTGCCGAACGGTCCGTGATCGCGGACATGCCGGCCGTCGTCGCCCCGGTCACCCTCTGTCGGGTCCGTGACGCGCTCGACCTGCTCGACGTGCGCTACCTGGCCGACGGCGACGGCAACCTGCTGGCCATGTGGGAGCGGCACGCGGTGCTGGTCGCCCTGGAGGGCCCGGACGACGAGATCCTGGTGATGCGGGCTCGTCCACATGCGACGGTGCCGCCGGACTGGGTCGACCGGGCCTACCGGGTGGTCAACGAGTGGAACCACACCCGTCGGTTCTGCAAGGCGTACATCGGCGACCCGACCGAGCGGGGACAACTCCCGATCTATGCGGAGCTCCAGGTCCCGCTCGGCGCCGGCACCCACGACGCGCTGCTGGTCGAGATGCTCGACTGCGGTGCGGCCGTGGCCACCACCTTCGTGGACTGGCTGCATGACGAGGGTGCCCTGCTCTGACCGCGCCGGCCGGGGCTCCGGGCCCCGGCCGCGCCGCGTGATCGATCGCCGTCAGGCCCCGGCGGCGGGATCCTCCATGACGTTGACCATGAAGTACGCGGCCCGCTCCAGGTAGTTCCAGAGCTCGGCGGCGATCTCCGGCGGAAGGTCCAGCCGCTCCACGGCCCGGCGCATGTGGTGCAGCCAGGCGTCCCGCTCGGCCGCGCCGATCCGGAACGGGGCGTGCCGCATCCGCAGCCGGGGGTGGCCGCGCTGCTCCGAGTAGGTGCGCGGGCCGCCCCAGTACTGCATGAGGAAGAGGGTCAGCCGGTCGGCCGCCGGGCCGAGGTCCTCCTCCGGGTACATCGGCCGCAGCAGCGGGTCGGTGGCGACGCCGGCGTAGAAGTCGTCCACCAGCTTGCGAAAGGCGGGCTCGCCGCCGATCGCCTCGAAGAGGGTCATCGACTCGCCTGAGGAACTCACCGTTCCATCCTGCCAGGTACGGCCGGCGTACGGCCGCCGCCCACCGCTCGGCAGGGACTCAGGTCACCGCCTGCCGGCTCCGCTCGCCGACCGACGGGTGGGCCGCGGGGGCGCCCGCCCGAATCGGCGAGTGCGGGTTGTGGCCGGCGGCCGAGGCGGCCTCGACGGCAGCCTCCACCGTCTGCGGATGCGGCCAGGCGGCCGCCGCCACGAGCATCAGGATCACCCCGGCGACACTCCACGCGCCCACCACCACGGGGATGGTGAACCGCTCGGCGAGCGCCCCGGTGGCCAGGACGGCCGCACCCTGGATGATCTGCATGCCGCTGGCCATCACGCCGAACGCCCGGGCCCGGTAGCCCTCCGGCAGAGCGCGGACGAAGAGACCGTTGGCCATCGGTATCAACCCGCCCACCGCGAAGCCGCAGGCGGCCGCGAGGAGGGCCACCATGAGCGGCGGCGGGTCGAGTAGCGCGGGAACCAGCACCGCCGGAGCGAGGATCGCCAGCGGCCGGATCAGCGCCAGCCGGCGGGCCGGGGCGAAGAGCCGACCGATCAGCAGGCCGCCGAGGATGAAGCCGACCGGGTTGGCGGCCATGATGACCGCCTGGGCGACGCCGGTGCCCAGGTTTCCGCTCCGCTGGGCGGCCCACGCCGCGGCGAGCCCCTCCGGCACGATCGAGAAGACCATCGCGCTGAACACCAGCACGGCGATGGCCCGCAGGACCGGCCGACCGAACACGAGCCGGAAGCCCTGGGCGGTCTCCCGCAGCAGGTGGCTGCGGTGCGCGGCGGTCATCGTGGGCGGCCGGTCGCGGAGCCCGAAGCGGACCAGCGCCGCCGACACGGCGAAGGTGGCCGCGTTGATCAGCAGTGCGATGGCGGGGCTGGCCGAGGCGATGCCCGCGCCGATCAGGTAGCCGACGACCTGGGCGGCCTGGCCGGAACTCGTGGAGAGCGACAGGCCCACCACCAGTCGGTCGCCGGTGAGGATGTGCGGCATCAGCGCGGACCGGGCGGCCTGGCTCGGCGGATTGGCCAGCGTGGCGGTGAAGATCAGGGCGAGGACGGCCCAGGGTGGCATCCCGGGCAGGGCCACCAGCAGCATCATCGCCATCCGGATCAGGTCACAGGCCACCATGACCTGCCGGTACCGGTACCGTTCGGCGAGTGCGGAGAGTAGTGGGCCGCCGATCAGCCAGGGCAGGTAGCTGGCCGCGAACGCGGCGGCGGAGAGCGCCACCGAGTGGGTCTCCCGAAGGACGAGCACGGTGACCGCGGCCTTGGCGAGGTAGTCGCCGATCCAGGACAGGACGTTGGCCGTGAAGAGGGCGCGGAACTCCGCCTGGCTGAACACGTCACGGAAAGTGGCCGGGCCCTCCTGGGCGGATCGCTCGTCGGGCACCGTCGCCTCCATCGTCCCCAGGGCCGGCCACTCGTCATGGCCCTACCGGGAACCGTCGTCAGATCTACGGATCAGCGAGGACACGAGCACGCTCCCACGAGGAGCGTGTTCACCGGATTCTGCCCGATCGTCCGACAACTGGCTAGGGCGAACGGATTGATCGTCGCATCTCCGACTGAACGAACGGACGATACCCGAGGGGTCGGCTGGCGCGCGACCCCGGAAATCGTCCCCTCTGCTGGGGACCGATGGGGGTTCAGGTAGCCCCCCCGGTACCCGTCTCACCCGGGCTGCCGGTCGACATCCCCGGATACCACCGGGCCGCCGCGATCTGCGCGGTGATGCCCGAGTTCTCCAGCGCCTCCGCCAGCCGGCGGCGTAGCTCGCGGCCGATCGTGAACTGACCGGCGGCGGTCGTCTTGACCACCGTACGGATCACCGCGCCGTCCACCGTGATCTGTTCGACGCCGAGGACCTCCGGCTCCTCGACGATCTGCGGCGCCACCTCGGGGTCCATCACCAGGGAGGCCGCCGCCGTACGCAGCACCGCGGTGGCCTCCTCGGTGCTCGCGAAGCCGATCGGCAGGTCCACCACCACCATGGCCCAGCCCTGGCTCTTGTTGCCGACCCGGACGATCTCGCCGTTGCGGATGTACCAGAGCACCCCGCGCCCGTCGCGGACGGTGGTGACCCGCAGCCCCACGGCCTCCACCACGCCGGTCGCCTGGCCCAGGTCGACGGTGTCACCGACGCCGTACTGGTCCTCGATCAGCATGAACAGGCCGGCGATCAGGTCCTTGACCAGGCTCTGCGCGCCGAAGCCGAGCGCCACGCCGGCGATGCCGGCGCTGGCCAGCAGCGGGGCCAGGTCGAAGCTGAACTCCTTCAGCACCATCAGCAGCGCGATGCCGAAGATGAACGCGGTGACCATGCTGCGCAGCACGGAGCCGATCGCCTCGGCGCGCTGCCGCCGGCGCTCCGGCACGAACTGCTCCGGGTCCACCGCGGCGCTGGGGAGCCGCTCGCGCAGCGGCTTGAGCAGGGTGGGCATCGCACCCTCGGCGGTGGTCCGCACCAGCCGGTTGATCGTCCGGTGCAGCGCCCAGCGGGCGGCGAACGCCAGCAGCAGGATCAGGACGACCCGCAGCGGCTTCAGCACGATCCAGTAGCTGCCCTCGGCGAACCACGCCGAGTGGGTCAGCTCGTAGACGTTCCTGCACCAGCGGTCGGCCTGGCACTCGGCCGACGGCGTCGGGTCGTCGGCGGTCAGGGCGCGGAGCATCAGATCGGCGGCAGTCACCCTGCTTTCGTACCGCACGGTCGCTGTGGGCCCGCTGCTGGCCCACCTTCGCGCGGCGGAGGCCACCGGTCAGCGCGGCGGAGGCGCCCGCGCGGCGGTGGTCACCGGTCAGCGGGGCGGAACCGGCTATCTTGGCACGCGCCACCAGAGGTTCATGAGGGTACCCCGGATTAGTGCGTGCAATCCGGGGTCCGATCAGGGACGATTGGCGCAGCGGACGTCGGTGATCCGGCCGGCGTCGGTGCGGCTCCCCGGTGCTTTGCGGGGCTCGCCCGACGCGACAGCGGCAGGAGCGGCTGGACCGGGAGGATAACCACGATGCCTGACATACGACCCACGGCGGGCTCCGGCGCACTGGTTCTCAACGCCACCTACGAGCCGCTGTGTGTCGTATCGGTGCGTCGCGCCGCGATCCTGGTGCTGTCGGCCAAGGCCATATGCGTCGCCGACGGCGACGGCATCCTGCACAGCGCGCGTGACGCGCTCCCGATCCCCTCGGTGGTCCGGCTCACCCGCTACGTCCGCGTGCCCTACCGCACCCACGTCGGGCTCTCCCGTCGGGCGATCTTCGCCCGGGACGGCTGGCGCTGTGCCTACTGCCGTGGGCCGGCGGAGACCATCGACCACGTCTTCCCACGCAGCCGGGGTGGCCGGCACGCCTGGGAGAACGTGGTGGCCGCGTGTGCCCGCTGCAACCACACCAAAGGCGACCGGACACCGGCCGAGCTGGGCTGGCGGCTGCACTGCCTGCCGGCCGCCCCGAAGGGGACGGCGTGGCGGGTGCTCGGCCACCGTGCGCCGGATCCGCGCTGGGCGGACTGGCTGGACCTGCGCGAGCCGGAGCCCGAGGCCGCCTGAGCCCGAGGCTGCCTGAGCCCGGCTCACGGGCCCCGGGACTGCACGAGCGACGCGTAGACCACGAGGTTGTCGGCGTAGCCGGTGGTACCGCCCACCCACCGGCCACCGCAGGTGATCAGGCGCAGGTTCGGCCGGCTGAAGTCGCCGAAGACCTCGTTCGCGGGCAGTCTCTCCTTGTCGTACCGCTGCACCGAGGTGACCTCGAAGATCGCCACCGAGCGGTCCTCTCGGGTCACCTCGACCCGGTCGCCGTCGCCCAGTTTCTTCAGGTCGTGGAAGACGGCCGGCCCGGTGGTCGTGTCGACGTGTCCGACGATCACCGCTGGGCCGTTCTGCCCCGGCGTCGGTCCCTGGTCGTACCAGCCGGCCTCGCCGGCCTTCTCGAGTTCCGGTACGGCGATGCTGCCGTCCGGGGCGATCCCGACCGGGTGCACCGGCGCCCGCAGGCCGAGCTTGCTGATCGTGATGTCCGTCGGCGGGCTCGCGGCCAGCACCGGGAACTTCTTCGGCGGCGGCCGGATCCCGGCGAACAGCCGGTCCGGCAGCACGGAGACGCCGGTCACCCGTTCGACGCCGAGCATCGCCACGATCAGCACCATCAGCGTGGCGATCACCAGCACCGGGGCGCCGGGGCCGCGCCGGGCGGCGTACCGCCAGCGGGCGGCGGCCCTGGTGGGCCGCACCGGTACCGGTACCGGAGCCGGCGAGCCGGCGGTGGCGACGCTGGCGGTCGAGGCGTGGCCGGCGGCGCGGACGAACCGGCGGGACACCCGGGCCGCCAGCCGGAGCACCGTCCGGAGCCCACTGCCGGTCCGGCCGCGCCCGATCCGTAGCGCGCGCCCGGTTCGCAGCCGACGCCCGGTCCGAGCGTCGCCAGGGCTCGCGCCGGCCCGGTTGTTCAGGCGGCCGGGTCGGTGGCCGTCGCCGTGGACGCGGGTGGCGCGGTCGCTGTCCCGGTTGGCCGTGGTCCGGTCGTGTTGGCGGCCGGGTCGGTGGCCGTCGCCGTAGATGCGGGTGGCGCGGTCGCTGTCCCGGTTGGCCGTGGTCCGGTCGTGTTGGCGGCCGGGTCGGTGGCGGTCGCCGTGGAGCCGGGTGGTGCGGCCGTCGCCACGGATCGCCGCGGTTTCCCCGTTCCGGCGGCCCAATCGGTGGCGGTCGCCGTTGGGCCGGGTGGTGCGGTCGCCCTTGTGGTCCGGTTGGCGGCCGACTCGGGTCAGTGCGCAGGTCATGGGCCGCACCTCGTCAGACGCGCGGTCCGGTCCTGCGACGGGCACCGACGCCGGCCAGCACCGCCACCGCGACCAGGCCGCCGACCAGCAGCAGCGAGCCCGCCCCCCGGCCGCCCGCGGTGCCGCCACCGCCCGTGGCCGGGCCCTTGCTCGGCTGGGCCATGTTCAGCACGGTGAGCTGCGTGGAGGCGGTTTGCCCGTTCGAGCAGCGCAGGTCGACCGGGAAGTCACCGGCCTGCTTGTTGCTCGGGATGGTCACCGCGCCGGTGAGGAAGCCGTTGTCCGGGCGAAGCATCACCCGCCCGAAGGCGTCCGAGGTGACCTCGGCCTGCCGGTTGTTCGCGTTGTCGCAACTGGCCCGAATACTCACCCGGCTGCCGGCCTGCGCGGGATTCGGCGTGACCTCTACGAAGATGTTCTCCCCGGCCCGCGCCGGGCTGATGGTCATCAGGACGAACATCGCGACCAGTCCGAGCACGCTCAGGACGGCTGACAGGGCGCGGTGCGACACGAGCCCTCGCATGATTCCCCCCTCCCGGTGCGGCGCACCGGAATCCTGCTGACGGGCAGCGCGCTCTGCTTTCCCGATCCGGTTCCGGCAAACCCGGGCGGGCCCCGGCGTGGTTGTTAACAGGGGGCCCCTGCTCTGCACGAGGCGTTAACAGGGGGCCCTTCCTTACGCCTCAGCGGCGGCGGGCGGGCGGGGTGGGGGCGCCGGGCGGGAGCGGGGTGACCGGGTGCCACTCCAGCGGGGTGGAGAGGACCATCGTGCTGGACGGCTGGCCGTACGGGGCGAGCCGGTCGATGATGCCCTCGAACTCGTCGATCGAGCCCGCCGCCACCTTCAGCATGCTGCACGCGTCGCCGGTGATCCGGTGGATCTCCATGATCTCCGACCAGCCCGCCACCTCGGGGTCGTTGAGGATGCAGCGCGACCCATAACAGGACATCCGGATCAGGGCGACCACGGTACGCCCGGCGCGGGTCAGGTCCACGTGCGCGTGGTAGCCGGTGATCACGCCCGACTCCTCCAGCCGGCGGACCCGCTCGGCCACCGCCGGCGGCGACAGGTGCACCCGGCGCGACAGTTCGCTGAACGAGAGCCGGGCATCGGTCTGGAGCTCGCGTAGCAGCGCCCAGTCCATGTCGTCCACCGCGTGACCTTTCGTTCGAGAACCCGTGGGCCCGGCGGCCTTGCGACCGACAGGTCGAACCACCGTACCGCCGTTGAACAGGGATTCCATCGGAGGATCCACTGGCGGGATCATGTCGTCTACCCACGTACGAAGGGAGATGACGGTGAAACAGACCACGGCGGTGCGTCCGGCCACTCCGCGCCAGCGGGCGGCCCGGGCGGCGCGCAACGGCGGCGAACCGACGCTGGAGTTCGCCGACCGGGTGCCCTACGACGCGTACGTGCGGGCGAGCACGCTGCACGGCCTGCAGCAGCCGCTCAGCGACGATCCGGGCGAGATGTCCTTCCTGATGGTCAGCCAGATCATGGAGCTGTACTTCGGGCTGACCTGCCACGAGCTGCGGCACGCCCAGCGGGAGCTGCGGGCCGACCGGATCTGGGAGGCGTTGCCCCCGCTGCGCCGCGCCGCCCTGCACCTGGAGGGACTCAACGCCGCCTGGCAGGGGCTGCGCTGGATGACCCCGGCCGACTTCAACCGCTTCCGCGACCGGCTCGGCGAGGGCTCCGGCTTCCAGTCCGCGATGTACCGCCAGCTGGAGTTCCTGCTCGGCCTCCGCGACCCGGCGCTGATCCGCCCGTTCCGCCGGCAGACCGAGGTGTACGCGGAGCTGACCGCGGCCCTCGCCGCGCCGAGCCTCTGGGACGACGTGGTCGCCCTGCTCGCCCGGCGCGGCTTCCCCCTTCCCGCCGAGCTGCTCGACCGGGACGTGACGACCGAACACGAGTCGCAGCCGGCGGTCGAGGCGGCCTGGGTGCGGATCTACGCCGACGGTGGCCCGGACAACCACCTGCGGCTGCTGGGCGAGGCGCTGACCGAGGTGGCCGAGGGGTTCGGCGACTGGCGCTGGCATCACGTCAAGGCGGTGCAGCGCACCATGGGCGCCAAGGTCGGCAGCGGCGGCTCCGCCGGGCTGGCCTGGTTGCAGCGCAGCATGGCCCGGGTGGTCTTCCCCGAGCTGTGGTCCGCGCGGACCGCGATGTGACCGGAGGTCGTTGAGCATGCAGCACACCGAGAACGAGGCACACCGGCTCGACGCCGCCGACCCAGGGCACCGGCACCTGTTCCACGTGCCGCCGGCCGAGGGCGGGCGGTACCCCGAGGTGGCGTACCTGGCCGGCAACTCGCTGGGCCTGCAACCCCGGGCCACCCGGGACGAACTCCTCGCCGACCTGGACGCGTGGCGGCGGCTGGGCGTGGAGGGGCACGTGGAGGCGGAACGGCCGTGGCTGCCGTACCACGAACTGCTGACCGCGCCGGCCGCGCGGCTGGTCGGCGCGCTCCCCGCGGAGACCGTGGTGATGAACTCCCTCACGGTCAACCTGCACCTGCTGATGGTGAGCTTCTACCGGCCGGCGGGGGAGCGGACCCGGATCGTCATCGAGGACAGCGCCTTTCCCTCGGACAGCTACGCGGTGCGCAGCCAGGCCCGCTTCCACGGCCTGGACCCGGACGCCACCGTGGTGCGACTCAAGCCGCGCCCCGGCGAGGACACCCTGCGCACGTCCGACGTGCTGGACTTCCTCGCCGCGGAGGGGCACACGGTCGCGCTGGTGCTGCTCGGCGGGGTCAACTACCTGACCGGCGAGCTGATGGACATCCCGGCGATCACCGCCGCCGGGCGGGCCGCCGGCGCGGTGGTCGGCTGGGACCTGGCGCACGCGGCCGGCAACGTGCCCCTCGCGCTGCACGACTGGGACGTCGACTTCGCCGCCTGGTGCTCGTACAAGTACCTCAACTCCGGGCCGGGCGCGCTGGCCGGCGTCTTCGTCCACGAGCGACACCTCGGCGACCCCCGGCTGCCCCGCTTCGAGGGCTGGTGGAGCACCGAGGCGGCGACCCGGTTCGAGATGACCCCGGTGTCCCGGCCGCCGGCCACCGTCGAGGCGTGGCAGATCTCCAACCCGCCGATCTTCGCGATGGGTCCGGTGCGTACCTCGCTGGAGCTGTTCGACTCGGTGGGCATGCCGGCGCTGCGGGAGCGCAGCCTCCGGCTCACCGGGTGGCTGGAGCGGCTGCTGGACGAGGTGACCGTCGGCCGGCCGCTGACCGTGGTCACCCCGCGCGACCCGGCCCGGCGTGGCTGCCAGCTCTCGGTGCGGATCGGTGTGAGCGCGAGGAGTGAGCCGGGTTTGCGAGCCCCGCAGTCGCGAACGGAATGGAGCATGGTGGGTAGCGCCAACGAGCTGACCAAGCGGCTGCGGCACGAGCACGGGGTGATCGCCGACGCCCGGGAGCCGGACATCGTCCGGTTCGCCCCGGTGCCGCTCTACTCGACGTACCACGACTGCTGGCGGGTCGCCGACGCGTTGGCCGCCGCCGTGGAGGTGGACCGGTGAGCGCGAGGAGTGAGCCGGGTTTGCGAGCCCCGCAGTCGCGAACGGAGGAGGCACAGTGAGTGACCGGCGGGAGGAGATCGCTGTCGTCGGGGCGGGGCTGGCCGGCTGCCTGCTGACCTGCTACCTGGCCCGGCGCGGGTACCCGGTAGCCCTGTACGAGCGGCGCCCGGACCCGCGTACCGGGCAGGTGGAGCGGGGCCGCTCGATCAACCTGGCGCTCTCCGAGCGCGGCCTGGACGCGCTGCGCCGGATCGGGCTGGAGCGACAGGTGATGGCGGACGCGCTGCCGATGGCCGGCCGCATGATCCACCCCGTGGTGGGGGATCCGCAGTTCCAGTCGTACAGCAGCGCCGGTGACCGGGCGATCAACTCGATCAGCCGGGGCGCGCTGAACAACGCCCTGATCAACGCCGCCGCCGCGCTGCCGGGCGTGCGGATCGCCTTCGACCACCGGCTGGTCGGGCTCGACCCGGCCACCGGCGAGATGACCTTCGAGACCCCGCAGGGCAAGGTCACCGCCGCCGCGTCGGTCGTCCTCGGCGCCGACGGCGCCGGCTCCGCCGTGCGCGGGCAACTCCTCGGGTACGGCGTGCTGACCGAGAGCCTGGACTTCCTCGACTACGGCTACAAGGAACTCACCATCCCGCCGCTCGGCGGCGACTTCGCCCTGGACCCGGGCGCCCTGCACATCTGGCCGCGCGGCACCTCGATGATGATCGCCCTGCCCAACCCGGACCGGTCGTTCACCTGCACGCTGTTCTGGCCTACCCACGGCACCGCGAGCTTCGCGTCGCTGGGCAGCCCGGCCGCCATCGAGCGGTACTTCGCCACCCACTACCCGGACCTGATCCCGCTCGCCCCGAACCTGGTGGACGACTACCAGCACAACCCAATCGGCGTGCTGGGTACGGTCCGCTGCACCCCGTGGCAGGTGGACGGGAAGATCGGCCTGCTCGGCGACGCAGCGCACGCCATCGTGCCGTTCTACGGCCAGGGCGCGAACTGCGCGTTCGAGGACGTGGTCGAGCTGGACCGCTGCCTGGACGAGTGCGGCGACGACTGGTCCGCGGCGCTGCCGCTGTATCAGCAGCGGCGGCAGGCCAACGCCGAGGCGATCGCGCAGATGGCGCTGGCCAACTTCGTGGAGATGCGGGACAAGGTCGCCTCCCCGGTGTTCCAGACCCGCAAGCGGATCGAGCACGCCCTGGAGCGGGCCCTGCCCGGCCACTACGTGTCGCAGTACGAGCTGGTCTCCTTCTCCACCACCCCGTACGCGCAGGTGCGCCGCCGGGTGCGCCGGCAGTACCAGGTGGTGGGTGCGTTGGCGGCCGGCGCGGTGGCGGCGCTGGCCGGCGCGGTGCTGGCGCTCGGTCGAGGGAGGCGGGGATGACGCTCTGGGAGCCGCGGCGGATGGCCGGGCACGCGCCGGACGGGCCGGGCCTGCTGCGCAACTTCGTCGGCGGCGAGTTCGTCGCCGCCGGTCCACGGTTCACCAAGCGCAGCCCGGTGACCGGCGAGCCGGTCTTCGAGGTGGTAGAGGCTTCCTCGGCTGTGGTGGACGACGCGGTGGCCGCGGCCCGGGCGGCGCTGCGCGGCCCGTGGGGCCGGATGGGGGAGCGGGAGCGCGCCGAGGTGCTGCGCCGGGTCGCCGACGAGCTGGAGCGCCGCTTCGACGACCTGGTCGCCGCCGAGGTCGCCGACACCGGCAAGGCCATCTCCCAGGCCCGTACGCTGGACATCCCGCGGGGTGCGGCCAACTTCCGGGCGTTCGCCGAGATCGTGGCGACCGCGCCAACCGAGTCGTTCACCACGGTCACGCCGACCGGCGGCCGGGCGCTGAACTACGCGGTCCGCAAACCCGTCGGCGTGGTCGCGGTGATCGTGCCGTGGAACCTGCCGCTGCTCCTGCTCACCTGGAAGGTCGCCCCCGCCCTGGCCTGCGGTAACGCGGTGGTGGTCAAGCCCAGCGAGGAGACCCCGGCCTCGGCCACCCTGCTCGCCGAGGTGATGGCCGCGGCGGGCGTACCGGAGGGCGTGTTCAACCTGGTGCACGGCTTCGGCCCGGATTCGGCCGGGGAGTTCCTCACCCGGCACCCGGGCATCGACGCGATCACCTTCACCGGGGAGTCCGCCACCGGCACCGCCATCATGCGCGCCGCCGCGGACGGGGTGAAGGCGGTCAGCTTCGAGCTGGGCGGCAAGAATGCCGGCCTGGTCTTCGCCGACGCCGACCTGGACGCCGCGGTCGCCGGGTCGGTGCGGTCCAGCTTCACCAACGGCGGCCAGGTCTGCCTCTGCACCGAGCGGATCTACGTGCAGCGGCCGGTCTTCGAGGAGTTCACCGCCCGGCTGGCCAAGCACGCCGACGAGCTGGCGTACGGCTGGCCGGCCGACGAGGCCACGGTCAACATGCCGTTGATCTCGCACACCCATCGGGACAAGGTGCTCGGCCACTACGAGCTGGCCCGGGCCGAGGGCGCCGAGGTGCGCGCCGGGGGTGGGGTGCCGCGCTTCGGCGACGCCCGGGACGGCGGCGCGTACGTGCAGCCGACGGTGCTGACCGGGCTTGGGCCGGACGCCCGCACCAACCGGGAGGAGATCTTCGGTCCGGTGGTCCACGTCGCTCCGTTCGACGCCGAGGAGGAGGCGTACGCGCTGGCCAACGGCACCGACTACGGCCTGGCGGCGACGGTCTGGACCCGGGACGTGGGCCGGGCGCACCGGGCCGGGTCCCAGCTGGACGCCGGCATCGTCTGGGTCAACACCTGGTTCCTGCGCGACCTGCGTACCCCGTTCGGCGGGGTGAAGGCGTCCGGCATCGGCCGGGAGGGTGGCATCCACTCCCTCGACTTCTACTCCGAACTCACCAACGTCTGTGTGGACCTCACATGAGTGCGCACTCCAGGCAGAATGGCCGGCGTCGTGAGCGCGAGGAGCGAGCCGGGGTTGCGAGCCCCGCGGTCGCGAACCGTCGTGAGCGTCGTCAGCGAGCGCAGCGAGGAGCGGGGATGACCACCGTCGACATCGAGGCCGCCAACCGGGAACTTGCCGTGGCCCGGCAGGAGGAGAAGCCCTGCCCACCCCTGCGGGGCCGGCTGCTGCCCGAGGGCGACATCGAGGCCGCCTACCAGGTGCAGCAGGTCTACACCCGGCAGCGGCTCGGCAAGGGCCACCGCCGGGTGGGCGCGAAGATCGGGCTGACCTCCCGTGCGGTGCAGGAGAGCTTCGGCGTCTTCCAGCCCGACTTCGGGGTGCTTTTCGACGACATGGCGGTCGGCGACGGCGTCGAGGTGCCGATGGGCCGGCTGCTCCAGCCCCGGGTGGAGGCGGAGATCGCCTTCGTGCTCGGCGCGGACCTGCCCGACGAGCGGGTCACCACCGTCGACCTGATCCGGGCCGTCGACCACGTGCTGCCGGCCATCGAGATCGTCGACTCGCGGATCGCCGGCTGGGACATCTCCATCGTGGACACCGTGGCGGACAACGCCTCCAGTGGGCTGTTCGTGCTCGGCACCGCGCCGCGCCGGCTCGCCGACGTCGACCTGCGGCTGTGCGGGATGGTGCTGGAACACGCCGGTGAGCCGGTGTCGGTGGGCGCCGGGGCGGCCTGCCTCGGCAACCCGCTGCACGCGCTGGAATGGCTCGCCGGGACGATGGCCCGCGCCGGCGACCCGCTGCGCGCCGGGGACGTGGTGTTGTCCGGGGCGCTCGGCCCGATGGTGCCGGTCACCCCGGGCGCCGCGTACGAGGCGCGGATCTCCGGGCTCGGCTCGGTACGGACCTGTTTTTCCAAGGAGGGGCGATGACCACCGGAGTGGCGGTGCTCGGGTCGGGCAACATTGGCACCGACCTGATGATCAAGGTGTTGCGGCTGAGTGACAGCCTGCGCATGGTGGCGATGGCCGGCATCGACCCGGCGTCGGACGGCCTGGCGCGGGCCCGGCGGCTCGGCGTGGCGACCACCGCCGAGGGCGTGGACGGCCTGGTGGCGCTGCCCGAGTTCGCCGACGTCGAGCTGGTCTTCGACGCCACCTCGGCCGGCGCGCACCGGCACAACGACGCGGTGCTGCGGGCGCACGGCCGGACCGTGGTCGACCTGACCCCGGCGGCCATCGGCCCGTACGTGGTGCCGCCGGTCAACCTCGACGAGCACCTGTGCGAGACGAACGTCAACATGGTGACCTGCGGCGGGCAGGCAACCGTGCCGATCGTGCACGCCGTCGGCCGGGTGACCCCGGTCGCGTACGGGGAGATCGTCGCCTCGATCGCCTCGAAGTCGGCCGGGCCCGGCACCCGGGCCAACATCGACGAGTTCACCGAGACCACCGCCCGGGCGATCGAGGTGGTCGGCGGCGCCGAGCGCGGCAAGGCGATCATCGTGCTGAATCCGGCCGACCCGCCGCTGCTGATGCGCGACACCGTCTACTGCCTCTGCCCGGACGCCGACGCCGACCGGTCCGCCATCGCCGCCTCGGTGGCCGACATGGTGGCCACCGTGCAGGAGTACGTCCCGGGCTACCGGCTCAAGCAGGACGTGCAGTTCGACCGGGTCAACACCCACGTGCCGTCGTTGGGGCGGCACCTCACCGGGCTGCAGGTCTCGGTCTTCCTGGAGGTCTCCGGGGCCGGGCACTACCTGCCCGCGTACGCCGGGAACCTGGACATCATGACCTCGGCCGCGCTGCGTACCGCGGAGCGGCTGGTGGCGCTGCGCAAGGGGGTTGCGGTGAGCGCAGCGGAGCGGAGCGCCGCAGTCGTGAACAACGGAGTGACTGTCCGATGACTGATCTGTACATCCAGGACGTGACGCTGCGGGACGGCATGCACGCCATCGCGCACCGGTACACCGTGGACCAGGTGCGGAGCATCGCCGCCGCGCTGGACGCGGCCGGGGTGGCCGCCATCGAGGTGGCGCACGGCGACGGCCTGGCAGGCTCCAGCGTCAACTACGGGCACGGCGCGGCCGGCGACGCCGAGTGGATCGCCGCCGCCGCCGAGGTGCTGACCAGCGCGAAGCTCACCACGCTGCTGCTGCCCGGGATCGGCACCATCGCCGACCTGAAGGCGGCGCAGGCGCTCGGGGTGACCAGCGTCCGGATCGCCACCCACTGCACCGAGGCGGACATCTCCGCCCAGCACATCTCCTGGGCCCGGGAGAACGGCATGGACGTCTCCGGGTTCCTGATGATGTCGCACATGAACGACCCGGCCGGGCTGGCCGCCCAGGCCAAGCTGATGGAGTCGTACGGGGCGCACTGCGTCTACGTGACCGACTCCGGCGGCCGGCTGCTGATGTCCGACGTGGCCGCGCGGATCGACGCGTACCGGCAGGTGCTCGCACCGGAGACGCAGATCGGCATCCACGCCCACCACAACCTGTCGCTCGGTGTCGCCAACAGCGTGCTGGCGGTCGAGCACGGCCGGATCCTCGGCGCCGGGCCGCTCAGCTCCCCGTCCGGCCGGACCGTCCGGGTGGACGCTTCCCTTGCCGGCATGGGCGCGGGCGCGGGCAACGCCCCGCTGGAGGTGTTCGTCGCGGTCGCCGAGCTGCACGGCTGGAAGCACGGCTGCGACGTGTTCGCGCTGATGGACGCGGCCGACGACCTGGTCCGCCCGCTCCAGGACCGGCCGGTCCAGGTGGACCGGGAGACCCTCTCCCTGGGGTACGCGGGGGTCTACTCCAGCTTCCTGCGGCACGCCGAGCGGGCCTCCGCCAAGTACGGGGTGGACGTCCGCTCGATCCTGGTCGAGCTGGGCCGGCGCCGGATGGTCGGCGGCCAGGAGGACATGATCGTCGACGTGGCACTCGACCTGGCCGGCAAGGAGAACTCATGATCGGGCCGGACATCGCGGGGATCGCCGAGAAGCTGGGCGCGGCCGCCGACACGGCAACCGCGATCCCGCAGCTCGCCGCCGAGACCGGCCTCGACGTCGACGCCGCGTACGCGGTGCAGTCCGCGCTGCTGCAGCGCCGCCTCTCCCGGTCCGAGCGGCTGGTCGGGCTGAAGATGGGGCTGACCAGCAAGGCGAAGATGGCCCAGGTCGGCGTGGACGAGGTGATCTGGGGCCGGCTCACCGACGTGATGCGGGTCCCCGACGGCGGCACGGTCGACGTGCACGCCTTCATCCACCCCCGGGTCGAGCCGGAGGTGGCGTTCCTGCTGGACCGGCTGCCCGAGCCCGGCGAGCCGGTCGGCGCGTTCACCGACGCGGTCCGCGCGGTCGCCCCGGCGCTCGAGCTGATCGACTCCCGGTACGCCAACTTCACCTTCTCCCTGCCGGATGTCATCGCCGACAACACCTCGGCCGCCGCGTTCGTCGTCGGCCCCTGGTCGCCGGTGCCGGACGGGCTGGACAACCTCGGCGTGCTGCTGGAGATCGACGGGCGGGTGGCACAGGTCGGCTCGACTGCGGCGATCCTCGGCGACCCGCGTCGCGCCCTCGACGAGGGGCTCCGGCTGGCCGGCCGGCACGGCGTCCGGCTCCGCGAAGGCTGGGTGTTCCTCGCCGGCGCCGCCACCGCGGCGGTGCCGCTGCGCCCCGGGGCCCACGTCCGGGCCGTTGTCGAGAAGCTCGGCACGGCTTCCCTGCGAGCGTCGTCGTGACCGCGCGGGTGGTGGCCGGGAAGGCCGTGCCGCGCGGCGCGTTCCCGCACGTCAAGGTGGCGGGCGGATTCGTCTTCGTCTCGGGTACGTCGTCTCGGCGGCCGGACAACACCTTCGCGGGCGTCGAGGTGGACGAGTTGGGCACGACCAACCTGGACATCCGGGTGCAGACCCGCGCGGTGATCGAGAACATCCGTGATCTGCTGCGGTCGGTCGGCGCGGACCTGACCGATCTGGTCCAGGTCACCAGCTACCTGGTGAACATGAACGACTTCGGTGGATACAACGAGGTGTGGGCGGAGTTCTTCGACGCCACCGGGCCGACCCGGACCACGGTGGCCGTGCACCAGCTGCCGCATCCGCACCTGCTGATCGAGATGCAAGCCGTGGCCCTGTTACCGCAAGGAGGTCTGTAATGAGTGAGATCGGCGAGCCGTTCAGCTTTCCTGGGTGGATCGCGGAGAACCAGCACCTGCTGAAGCCGCCGGTGGGCAACAAGGAGATGTTGCCGGGCAGCGACGACTTCATCGTGATGGTGGTGGGCGGCCCCAACCAGCGGACCGACTTCCACGTCGACCCGTACGAGGAGTTCTTCTACCAGGTCAAGGGCAATATGCACGTCAACCTGATGCTGCCCGAGGGGCCGCGTACGGTGCACATCCGCGAGGGCCAGATGTGGATGTTGCCGCGCAACACCCCGCACTCTCCGCAGCGGCCGGAGGCCGGCTCGATCGGCATGGTGATCGAGCGGGTACGCGAGGAGGGCACGCTGGAGAAGTTCCAGTGGTACTGCCCCGAGTGCAGCCACAAGGTGCACGAGGTGGAGCTCCAGGTCCGGGACATCGCCGCCGACCTGCCCCCGGTCTTCTCGGCGCTCTACGCCGACGAGAAGGCTCGCACCTGCACCAACTGCGGCGCGCTGCACCCGGGCAAGGGCTGATGCCGGCACGCGTCGTCGACGTGCACACGCACGTCGTACCGAAGGGGTGGCCGGACCTCGCCGCGGCGTGCGGCGGGTCCGGCTGGCCCTGGCTGCGGGTGGACTCCGAGCGCGCCGCGATGATCATGGTCGGCGAGACGGAGTTCCGGCCGGTCGGCGCGGAGTGCTGGGACGCGGAGACCCGGCTGGCCGACATGGCCGCCGACGGCGTCGACGTCCAGGTGGTCTCGCCCACCCCGGTCTTCTTCAGCTACGACCGCCCGGCCGAGCAGGCCGTCAAGGTGGCCCGGATCTTCAACGACCTCACCCTGGAGGTCACCGCCGGCGGCGGCGACCGGCTGGTCCCGTTCTGCCAGGTGCCGTTGCAGGACGCGGACCTGGCCTGTGCCGAGCTGGACCGCTGCCTCGCGGCCGGCCACGCCGGCGTGGAGATCGGCAACCACGTCGGCGACCGCGACCTCGACGACGCCGGCATCGTGCAGTTCCTCACCCACTGCGCGCGGGTGGGCGCGCCGGTCTTCGTGCACCCGTGGGACATGCCGGGCGGGCCACGGCTGGACCGGTGGATGGCGCGCTGGCTGGCCGGGATGCCCGCCGAGACCCACCTGTCGGTGCTGGCGCTCATCCTCGGCGGCGTCTTCGACAAGGTGCCGGAGACGCTGCGGATCTGCTTCGCGCACGGCGGCGGCAGCTTCCCGTTCTGGCTGGGCCGCGCCGACAACGCCTGGCACCGCCGCGGCGACCTGGTACGTGGCGCGTCCACCGCCCCGCCCAGCTCCTACGTCGACCGGTTCTGCGTCGACTCGGTGGTCTTCGAGCCGGCCGCGCTGCGGCTGCTGGTCGACACGATGGGGGAGGACCGGGTGCTGGTCGGCAGCGACTACCCGTACCCGCTGGGGGAGCGGCCGGTCGGGCAGGTGGTCCGCAAGGCGGACTTCCTCACCGCCGACCAGCGCGACAAGCTCCTCTCCCGGAATGCCCTGCGCTTCCTCGGATTGGAGCGCACGTGGGCGATCAGGGAGCTGCTCACGATCGACCGTGACTGGACCGGCATTCCGGATGACAAGACGCCGGAGTTCTGACCTGTGTCGGGCCGGGCGTACGCCGGCCCGGCACGGCAGGATGGCGGTATGGCCGAGCCGCACGACCTGACCGCGCTGGAGCAGGCCGCCGCGATCCGCCGGGGCGAGCTGTCCAGCGTGGAGCTGGTCGAGCACCACCTGCGCCGGGTGGACGCGCTCGGCGACACCGTCGGCGCGTTCGTCACCGTCACCCCGGAGCGGGCGCGGGCGGCGGCCCGGGCCGCCGACGCGGTACCGGTGGACGAGCGGGGTCCGCTGCACGGCGTACCGACCGCCATCAAGGATCTGACGCTGACCGCGGGGGTGCGGACCACCTTCGGCTCGGCCGCCTTCGCCGACTTCGTGCCCCCGGTGGACGCCGACGTGGTCCGCTTCATGGCCGCGGCCGGGCTGGTCAGCCTCGGCAAGACCACCACCTCCGAGCTGGGCTGCTCGCTCTACTCCGAGGGGCTCGTCGCGCCGCCCGCGCGCAACCCGTGGGGTCTCGCGTACACCGCGGGTGGCTCCAGCGGCGGCGCGGCGGCCGCGGTGGCGGCCGGGCTGGTGCCGGTGGCGCAGGGCTCCGACGGCGGCGGCTCGCTGCGCATCCCGGCTTCGCTCTGCGGCCTGGTCGGCTACAAGCCGAGCCGAGGGCTGGTCTCCGGCGGCCCGCTCGGCTTCGGCGCGTTCGGGCTGCCCACCAACGGCCCGCTCGGGCGGACCGTCACCGACGTGGCCGCGCTGCTCGACGTGCTGGCCCGGCCGGTGCCCGGCGAGCCGTACCTGCCGCCGGCCGCGCCCGCCAACGGCTACCTGGGCGCCGCCCGCGACGCCGCTCCCGGCCGACTGCGGATCGGCCGCTTCAGCACCCCGATGCTCGCCGACGAGCCGGTGCATCCCGACTGCGTGGCCGCCGTCGACCGGGCCGCCGCGCTGCTCACCGCCGCCGGCCACGAGGTGGTCGAGGTGCCCGCGCCGCTCGGCCCCGAGGCGTGGCCGCTCTTCGAAACCCTCTGGTACGTGCTGGCGCTCTCCCCGGTGCCGCCCGAGCGGGAGAGCGAGCTGCTGCCGCTCACCCGGTTCCTGCGGGCGCGGGCCACGGCCGTCGGCGCCGGCCAGCTGATGGCCGCTCTAGGCGAGCTCCAGGCCCAGGTACGCCGCGGCGTGTACCGCACCGCCGGCTGCGATCTGCTGCTCTGCCCGACCCTGGCCGCGCCGCAGGCGTCGGTTGGCGCGTTCGCCGCCCTCGACCCCGCCGAAGATTTCGACCGGCAGCGCCGTTTTTCGCCGTACTGCGCCATTTTTAACGTGATTGGCGACCCGTCCGTTTCGCTCCCCGTCGGTCGGACCGGTGCCGGCCTGCCGGTCGGAGTGCTGCTCACCGGCCGGTACGGCGACGACGGGACATTGATCGCCACTGCCGCGCAACTGGAGCACGGCTGTGGCGGGTGGGATCACCACCCCGCAATCTGGCGGGCGGTCGACTCCGCTAACGTGAACAGCACAAGCGGAGTCGGGCGCTCGTCGTCATGATCGACCACCCGACCCGGAAATTCCTGGTCTCTCTTTCCGCCTGGGGGCGTTGGGATTGTCTGTTACCGATACGTTGCTGGTCTACGTCGGCATCCCGGCGGTTGCGGTGCTGGTGATCGCCGGACTGGCAGCCGTCGGCAGCCGTGGGGGCGGTGGCGGCGCCAAGCGCTACCGGCCGGGCCGGCCCTTCGACTTCACTCCGGTCTGGTTCCTGGGCCGCCCGGAGCAGCTGGCCGACTCGGTCGGCACCGCACTGGCCGCCGGCGCGCAGGCGCCGGCGCTGACCAGCCGCAAGCAGGAACTGGCCGGCCGGGAGGCGCCGGCCGCTGGCACCGGAGGCGCAAGTGACCGTTGGTGAGACGCAGGCCGTGACCGGGACGGGTACCCTGCCCCAGGTGCTGGACGGGCCCTTCTCGACCCGTCAGCTGCTCCGCATCGACGAGGCGCTCCGTCTGGCCGACCGGGGCACCGGCCTGGTTTTCTCGGTCTACGTGGGCGGCCTCGACGAGCCGATCCGGGAGCACGCCGAGCGGCTGCACCGCCAGCTCGCCGAGCCGGACAAGTCCGTGCTGATCGTGGTGTCGCCCAACCAGCGGCAGCTGGAGATCATCACCGGCCGGTACGCCCGCAAGCGCATCCCCGACACGTACGCCAAGCTCGCCGCGCTCTCCATGGTGGCGTCCTTCGGCGGCGGCGACCTGGCCGGCGGCATCATCCAGGGCCTCGACCAGCTCGCCACCCACGCCGGCAAGGGCTGACCCCTTCCCGTACGACGAAGCCCGCCCCGCGAACCTCGCGGGGCGGGCTTTTTCGTCGGGTGCTCGGCGTCTCGCGCCCCCAAGATCCGCGCAGCTTCGGGGATGCTGCTGCCTTCACACGAAACGAGGCAGCATCTTCAGTGAAGTTGCGCGGATCTCGGGCCGATGAATCCGTCGCGTCAGGCGGTACGGCCGTCTCGGGCGCGGGCCTTCAGGGCGCGGACCACGCCGTCGCGGCCCTCGGCCACCAGCCGGCGCAGCGGCGCCGGGTGGCCCTGCTGCGCCAGCCACGCGTCGGTGGCCGCCACCGTGTCCTCGTCGACCAGGTACGCCGGGTAGGCGAGCTGGGTGAACTCCTGCGCGGGCTCGCTGTCCCGGCTCGCCCAGACCTGGTCCACCGTGGCGAAGTACTTCTCCCGGTACGGCGCCACCAGCTCGACCTGGGCCGGGTGGGTGAAGCCCTGCAGCAGCGCCCGGTTGCGCCAGTTCGGCAGCGCCTCCGGGCCGGTGAGCAGCGCCCACACCGCCGCCTTGTTCTCCGCCGTCGGCACCAGGGCATGCGCGTACGCGGCCTCCCGCTCGCCGCTGGCGGTGCGGTCCCTGGCCAGCTCGGCGTCCACCTCGGCCGCCCCGGCCGCGCCGTTGGCGACCAGCGACTGGAGGACCGTCCAGCGCAGCTCGGTGTCCACGGTCAGCCCGGCCGGCACCTCGACGCCGTCCAGCCAGCCACGCAGCGCCGCCAGGTCCTCCGCGGAGCGGGCCGCGGAGGCGTACGCCCGGGCCCAGGCGAGCTGGAAGCCGCTGCCCGGCTCGGCCGCGGCCAGCGCCGCCCTGGCGGTACGGGCCAGCTCGGCCCAGCCGGTCGGCGCCCACGCCGGGTCGACGTAGAAGGTGAGCGAGGTGGTTGCCTGGCGCAGGGTGGCGGTGACCAGGTTGATGTCGGTCTCCGCGGGCAGCCCGGCCAGCACCAGCGCCACGTAGTCGCGGGCGGCCAGCTCGGCGTCCCGGGTCATGTCCCAGGCCGCGGTCCAGCACAACGCCCGGGCCAGCGACGACTCGAAGCCCGCGATGTGCTGCACCACGGCCGCCATGGACCGCTCGTCCAGCCGCAGTTTGGCGTACGTGAGGTCGTCGTCGTTGAGCAGCAGCACGTCGGCGGCGGGCTTGCCGTGCAGCGCGGAGAGCTCGGTCGTCTCGCCGGTCACGTCCACCTCGACCCGCTCCCGGCGGATCAGCCGGCCGTCGGTCAGGTCGTAGAGGCCCACGCCGATCCGGTGGGTACGCAGCGTCGGGTGCCCGGCCGGCGCCTCCTGGCGGGCCAGCACCCGCTCGTACGTGCCGTCGCCGCCGATGGTGACCTCGGGGCGCAGCGTGTTGACCTGTGCGGTCTCCAGCCACTGGGCGGCGAACTTGCGCAGCTCCCGGCCGGAGGCCGCCTCCAGCTCGGAGAGCAGGTCGTCGAAGGTGGCGTTGCCCCAGGCGTGCTTGGCGAAGTACGCCCGCAGCCCGGCCAGGAACGGCTCCTCGCCCACGTACGCGACGAGCTGCTTGAGCACGCTGGCGCCCTTGGCGTAGGTGATGCCGTCGAAGTTGACCTCGACCGCCTCCAGGTCCGGCATCTCGCAGTAGACCGGGTGGGTGGAGGAGAGCTGGTCCTGCCGGTAGCCCCAGTTCTTCCGGATCGACAGGAACGTCGTCCACGCCTCCGTGAACCGGGTGGCGTGGGTGTTGCACCAGTGGCTGGCCCACTCGGCGAACGACTCGTTCAGCCACAGGTCGTTCCACCAGCGCATGGTGACCAGGTCACCGAACCACATGTGCGCCATCTCGTGCAGGATCGTGTTGGCGCGCTGCTCGTACTCGAAGTCGGTGACCTGCGACCGGAATATGTAGTGCGACTCGGCGTGCGTGACGCAGCCGAAGTTCTCCATCGCGCCGGCGTTGAAGTCGGGCACCCAGAGCTGGTCGTACTTGGGCAGCGGGTAGCGGACGCCGAACTGCTCGTGGAAGAAGTCGAAACCCTGCTTGGTGATCAGGAAGAGGTCGTCCGAGTCGAGGTACTGCGCCATCGAGGCCCGGCAGAAGGCGCCCAGGTCGATGCCGTCGTGGCTGTCCCGCACCTCGTGGTAGGGGCCGGCGCAGAGCGCGGTGATGTAGGTGCTCATCCGCACCGACGCGGCGAAGTGGACGGTCTTGAGCGCCTCCCCGGCCGGCTCCTCCCGCTCCACCGGCATGTTGGAGATGACCCGCCAGTGGTCGGGGACGGTCGCGTGCCAGGTGTAGACGCTCTTCAGGTCCGGCTGGTCGAAGCAGGCGTAGACCTTCTGCGCGTCCGCCGTCTCGAACTGACTGTAGAGATAGGTCTCGCCGTCGACCGGGTCCACCGTGCGGTGCAGCCCCTGCCCACTGTTCGAGTACGCGAAGTCCGCGTCCACCACGAGGACGTTCTCGGCCGCCAGGCCGGACAGGATCAGGCCCTTCTCGGCCGACCAGCCGGAGATGTCGACGGGTGCCCCGTTGAGCGTCGCGGACCGCACCGACTCGGCCGCCGACTCGATGAACGTGGTCGCCCCGGGCTCGGCGCAGCGGAACCGGACCTCGGTCACCGAGCGGAACGTGCGGCTCGTGGCCTGCACGGCGGTCGACAGGTCAAGGCTGATGTCGTACCCGCTCACATCGAGCAGGCGGGCCCGCTCGGTGGCCTCGACCTGAGTCAGGTTGCGCACTCCCGGCACTGTTCGTCTCCATCCCACTCTGCATCGCCGCGCGCCCGCGGCACCGGCCTCTCCGGCCCGCTCGTGACGGCCGGTACGAAGCCGAGTCTTCCATGCACCGGCACTCTTCGGTGGCCGAGGTCACGCTCTCATTCCGGCACCGGTCGATGCCGCTCGGGGTGAGGATCACAGGGAAGACGCCGGGGTTCCGGCGCACAGAGTCGTGAAGGGATAGCACCGTGACCGAACGTGCCGCCGTGGACATGTGGTTCGACCCCTTGTGCCCCTGGGCGTGGATCACCTCCCGCTGGCTGCTGGAGGTCGAGAAGGTCCGAGATCTGGACATCCACTTCCACGTGATGAGCCTTTCCGTGCTCAACGAGGGCCGGGACCTTCCCGAGAAATACCAGGACCTGATGACGCAGGGCTGGGGGCCGGTGCGGGTATGCATCGCCGTCGAGCAGGCGCACGGCGCGCGTACGCTGGCGAAGCTCTACACGGCCATGGGCAACCGGATCCACCTCGGCAAGGAGCCGCTCAACCGGGAGATGCTGGTCGGGGCGCTGACCGAGGTCGGGTTGGATCCGGTGCTCGCGGACGCCGCCGAGTCCACCGCGTACGACGAGGCGCTGCGGGCCAGCCACGAGGCCGGCATGCGGCCGGTCGGCACCGACGTCGGCACCCCGGTCATCCACGCCCCCGGCCCCGACGGCGACAAGATCGCCTTCTTCGGCCCGGTGATCACCCCGGCGCCCAAGGGCGAGGCCGCCGGCAAGCTGTGGGACGGCGTCCTGCTGGTCGCCGGCACCCCCGGCTTCTACGAGCTGAAGCGCAGCCGCGAACTGGGCCCCATCTTCGACTGAGGCGCAAGGAGGGGCCCCTTCTTAACGCCTCCGGTAGAGCAGGGGCCCCTTGTTAACAGCCCGATCCCCGCGTCGCCGGCGTCACCCGGGCGGCGCGGGGTTCGTTTCATCAGGTGTCCTGGTCGGCGGCCGTGCGGGCCGCACCCCGGCAGCTCCTGGAGGCAATCCCATGGGTAAGCACCGCCACATGCCCGACGAGGCGCCGCAGACGGCGACCGAGGACTCCGGTGCGACGTACTGGTCCGTGGCCGAGGGCGACTGGCCCGTGGCCGAGGGCGACTGGCCCGAAGCCCGTCCGTCCCTGCCGGCCGACGTGGTCGACCTGCTGGCCCCGCCGATCGTGGTCGGGGTGGCCCGGGTGGTGGCCACCTCCCGGATGACCCCGCCCGCCGACGCGGACCTCCCGCCCCGGACCGCCGGCCCGAGTCGGTCCAGCGCCGCGGCCGGCCGTCCCGCACCGGGGTCGACCCCGGTACGCCTCGCCGCGTCCCGGCCGGCCAGCCCGGCTCCGGGCGGCCGCGCGGTCCCCGGCCGACACCGCAGCGCCACCCCCGGGCGCAGCGCCTGATCTGTGTCAAGCGGGGCCCCCTGCTCTACAAGATGCGTTAACCAGGGGCCCCTCCTTTCAACAGGTGGAAGCGGCGAGGGTCCGGGACCGGGAGGGTGGGCGGCGCGGGTAGCGTCAGCGAACATGACGGTCGTGCATCCGATCGCCCGGGCCTGGATCACCACTGGCGGCACCGGCGCGCAGAACTACGACGAGTTCGCCGACGACGCGGAGATCACCGCCATCGTCGAGGCGAATCCGCACAGTGCCCTGGGCATCGAGATGCCCCACCGGGCACCGGACAGCCTCGGGAAGTCCTTCCTCGACGCGTTGCCCGACGCGGTGGCCCGGCTCGCCGAGGCCAAGGCGGACGGCAGCTACACCCCGGCCGAACGGGTCGTGGTGCTCTACCGGATCAGCGCGCCGGGCGAGGAGACCGCGTACGGGCTCTTCGCCATGGTCGACACCGACCAGATCTCCACCCGGGCCGACGAGCCCGGGCTGGTGATCCGCAACGAGGACGTCTTCATCGCCAAGGTACGGGAGCGGGTCGCCCTGGCCGAGGCGCTGGGTCACCTGCTGTCGCCCGTACTGCTGCTCCAGACCGGGCGCGGCGACGAGCTGCACGCCGCGCTCACCGCGGCGACCGAAGCGGCCGGCGCACCCGCCGCCACCGACGTCGACCAGGCCGGGCGTACGCACGCCATCTGGCTGCTCGGCCCCGGCCCCGAGCAGGACGAGCTGACCGCCCTCGCGGGCGGCGGCGAGCTGGTGGTCGCGGACGGCAACCACCGCAGCCTGGCTGCGCAGACCGGCGGGCTGCCCCGGTTCCTCGCGGTGATCACCACGCCGCCCTCGGTGGCGATCCAGCCCTACAACCGCCTGGTCAGCGAGCTGACCGCCACGCCGGCGGAGCTGCTCGACCGGCTCCGCGCCGCGGGCGCGCAGGTCACCCCCGTCGAGGGCCCGATCGAGGTCCCGGCGGCCGGCGGCACCGTCCACCTCCACCTCGCCGGTCAGGAGTACGCGGTCACCCTGCCGCACGTCGACGGCGGCCGGCTGGAGAACCTGGATCACGCGCTCGTCGAGCGGCTGCTGCTGCGCGACGCGCTCGGCCTCGACCCGGGGGACAAGCGGATCACCTACGTGGGCGGCGACTACCCGGCGAGCTGGCTCACCGGCGAGGTCGACGCCGGGCGGGCCGAGCTGGCGATCCTCATCGCCCCGGTGACCGTGGACGACTTCGTCGCGGTCAACCTGGCTCGCGAGAAGATGCCGCGCAAGAGCACCTGGTTCACCCCGAAGGCGCGGGCGGGTCTGGCCGTGGCCGAGCTGTCCCGGTGACCCTGTGACGAATCCGCCTCCGTGCCGCCGCCCGCGCACCGGCACGGGGGCGAGCCTGACAGACTGCGCGGTATGCGCGTCTACCTGGGATCCGACCACGCCGGTTTCGAGCTGAAGGGGCACCTGGCCAACCATCTGGCCAAGCAGGGGTACGAGGTGGTCGATGTCGGTCCGCACGCCTACGACCCGGACGACGACTACCCGGCGTTCTGCCTGCACGCCGGCGACCGGGTGGTCAACGATCCGGGCAGCCTCGGCGTGGTGATCGGCGGTTCGGGCAACGGCGAGCAGATCGCCGCCAACAAGATCGCCGGCGTACGCGCGGCGCTCGCCTGGAACATCGACACCGCCCAGCTGTCGCGGGAGCACAACGACGCCAATGTCATCGCCGTCGGCGCTCGGCAGCACACCCTGGACGAGGCGACCGCCCTGGTCGAGGCGTTCCTGACCACGCCCTTCTCGGGCAACCCCCGGCACGCCCGCCGGATCGGCCAGGTGGCCACGTACGAGCAGACCCGCGAGCTGCCCGACCTGCCCGCCTGACGCCACTCTCGCCCACCGGGCGGCCGGCGGGCCGGCCCGGGACGCTGGCCGGCGGGCTCGCCCACCAGGCGGCCGGCGGGCCGGACTGGGACGGTGGTCAGCGGCCGGTGCGGGGCAGCTCTTCGCGGGGCACCCAGTTGCGGCGCACGATCACGACGCGGGCCTCGGCTTCGGCCAGGTCCGCGTCGGTCGGTCGGGCGGCGTCCCGAGCCCGCAGCGCGGCGGTCACGCTCACCTGTGAGGATCCCGAGCCGACCAGGCCGCGCAGCCCACGCTCGCCCTCCTCGACGGCGGAACCGGTACGGCGTGCCCGGGGCTCCGGCGCGGCGCGCCTGACGCCGCGCGGTGACCTGGAGCCGTCCGCCGACGATTCCAGCTCGGCGCGTCTGACGCCGCGCCGCGACCTGGAGCCGTCGTCGTCGTGCACCGCGGCCGTGGTCGCGGTCGGCCCCTCCGCGAAGGTGCCCGCCGGCACGTGCCGGCCGGCCTGCCCGGTGGCACGTTCGCCGTCCGGCGCCCCGGCGTCGCCCTGGTGCCGCAGCCGGCGTCGCCGGCGTTCCGCCTCACCCATCCCCCGACCGTACCGCCCACCGGCACCCGCGCATCCCGCCTCGGGGCCTCAGAAGACCTCCATCGGGGCCGGAGCGCGGTGCCAACCGAAGGCCGGGCCAGCCGCCGCCACCGCCTCCGGTACGAGTTCCCGGACCCGACCGGCGGCGGCGAGCGCCCCCAGCCCGGCCCCGCCCAGGTAGAGCTCGCCGAGGGCGCGTACGTCGCAGGCGAGCTGAGCCGGTGCCGTGGTGGCGGTGCACTCTGCCCCGGACGGCCCGCCGACCAGCCGCCACCGGCCGGCGTTCTCCGGCAGCAGCTCGTCGGTGACCTCGATCACCACGTCGACGTCGGTGGCGTACCGGCGGGCGGCCAGCGCGGCCGGGACGTCCACGAGGCGTACCCAGAGGGCGTCGGAGAGTTCGGCCCCGAGCTTGCACGGCTCGTTCACCAGCCACAGCAGCGGCTCGTCCACGGCGGCCCGGTCGAAGGACAGCCGCCGGGTCAGGTCGATCGACAGCAGCAGCCGCCACAGCGCCAGGTACCCGGCCGGGTCAGCGGCGACCACCTCGTCGACCCGGACCTCGCCGCGCGGGCCGCCCCGGTCCCACTCCTCCTTCGTCCGGTAGAGCGCGTACCCGTCGAGGCCGGCGGGCCCCTCGTGCAGCAGCACCCGGCGCTCGGTGGCGCCGCCCCGCAGGTCCTTGACGTCGGCCAGCACGTACGCCCACCACCGCTCGTCCCGCCTCGACCAGCCGGGACGGTCGGCGCGGACCCGGTCGTACAGCCGGGCGAGCTCGGCCTGGTGCGCGGCCGGCCGGTCCAGGCGGAGCGGACCCTCGGCGGACGCCGGGTCCGGCAGCCGCAGCTCGGTGGTGTCGCACCGGAGAGCCAACCGCTGCGCGGCCAGGCCGTAGCCGAACCGGGGATAGATCCGGCCCTCGCTGGCCCACAGCACCGCGATCGGCTCGCGGCCGGCGTCGCGGACCTCGCGGAGCTGCCGGCGCATCAGCCCGGTGAGCAGGCCCCGGCGGCGGTGGGTCGGGGCGACGCCGACCATCGTCACGTGCGCCGCGGGCACGCTGGTGCCCGGCGCCGTCAGCTCGCGGCTGAACGCGCCGGCGTGCGCCACTGCGGTCCCGCCGTCGCGGACCAGCAGGCCGCGCTCCGGCTCGAAGACGTTCCGCTCGACGTCCAGCAGCTCCGGATCGAGGTTGCCGTGGAAGGCGAGGCCCAACAGCCCGGCGATCTCGTCGAAGTCCTCGGCCCGGGGTAACAACGCGTTCATCATCGGATGTGTCTAACCCATCGCCTTCGGGGTCGGCGACCGATTTGCCGGCTCGCTACCCTCGGAACCGTGGCCGGCGTCGGTCGAGGGGGAGGACACGAGATGGCGGACCAGACACAGCCGTGGGCCGAGCGCACCGTGGAGGTGCCACCGCAGCGGGACGAGTTCCGGCGCGGTGTGGCCGCCGTGGGCCAGCGACGTACGCCCCGGACCGAGCAGTTCACCACCGTCGGCTCGGCCGACTGGTCCGATGGCGCCGCCCCGCGCCGCTCGATGAGCTGGCACCTGGCGCGGCTGCGCCGGGGCAGGGGGTGGAGCACCACGGGTGGTTTCTTCGCCTTCGTCTGCTGGGCCATCTGGGCGATTTCCGGCCGGGGCAACCTGACCATCCCGGTGCTCATCTTCGGGCTCACCCTGCTCACGGCCGCCGGCGTCTTCACGGTCGCCCGCCTGCTCGGCCGGCTGGTCTGGGAGCGGCAGCTGGGCCGGGTACGCCGCACCGCCCGCGGCTCGCACCTGGTGACCGCGCTCTTCCTGGCCGCGGTGGGCGTCGCCTACCTGCAGCAGACCGCGTGGGTGGTGGCGGCCTGGAACTGGATCACCAGCCACTGAGCCGTGGCCGCGGGCGATCAGGCGACGAAGTGGTACAGCACGAACTCCTTGGCCGACCCGCAGGCGATCACCTCGGTGTTCCACGAGCAGGACTCGCCGCGTACGTCCTTGAGGTCGCCCAGCGGCACCACCTTGCCGGAGTCCGCGCCCACGCCGGCCACGCTGCGGTTGTCCGCACTGCTGCTCAGCGGGTCGGCGAAGAGCAGCAGGTTGCCGGCGTCCACCCGGACGGCCACCCCGTCCTCGTCGAGCACCCGCCGGCCGTCCGGCCCGAACAGAACCGCCGCCGGCTTCGGGTACGTCCGCCGGGCCAGCACCCGCGCGCCGACCGGCACCAGCTGATCCATGCCCGGCGCCGCCCAGTGCCGCGCGTCCTTCCCCTCGGTCGCGGCCACCACCGTCGCGGTCTTCTCGTCGGCGTTCGCCACCTCCAGCAGGCAGACCCGGTGCTCGCCGCACGGCACCAGCTGCTTGGCCCGGTGCCGGTCGTCCGGGAACCGGTAGAGCACGCTCGGCTTCGTCAGGCTCCCCAGGTCGTACGCGAGCAGCAGCTTGTCGTCCACCACGTACAGCCGGTCCTCGTGGGCGGCGACCAGGTCGTCCGGCCTGGCCACGTTGGTCTGCCGGCGTACCACTTTTCCGGTGGAGACGTCGATCAGCCGGACCGAGCGGTCGGCGCTGACCTGCACGAGCCGCCGGACCGGGGCCGGTCCCGGGTCGCGCGGCGCGCCGTCGACGAACCCCGGTCCGGCGAGGCCCTCCTCCGTGGTCACCGGGTACACGCTGGTCCGCGAGTTGCCGTACTCGTCGGTCGGGTCCGAGCGGGACCACCGCTCGCCGCCGGTGCGCAGGTCGAGGCCGACCAGCCGCTTGCCGGTCCGGTCGGCGAGGACCACCACCTCGGCGCCGGCGAAGAGTTCGTCGTCCTCATGCACCGGGTACTGCCATCGGCGGTCGTCGGAGCCGGCGTCGAGCACCTCGAGCCGCCGGGTACCGCTCCCCGAGGCGTCGCCGAGGAGCCCCACCGCGCCGGGCAGCGCGACGAGTCCGCGCCAGCGGTCGGCGGCGTCGCCGCTCTTCCGCTGCCACAGCTCCCGGCCGGTGGCCGTCTCCACGGCGATCACCGCCAGCCGATGGTCGTCGCGTGGGTAGGCCAGGTAGGTCCGGTCGCCCGCGATCGCGGTGAACATGTCGCTCGGCCGCTGCTCGCCCACCGGCACCCGGGTTCCCTTGCCCAGCGGCTGGAAGTCCAGCTCGGGATGCCGGTCGCGGGTCAGGTAGAGGACCGCCGCGGTGGCCACCCCGGCGAGGGCCGCCACTGCGGCGAGCGAGATCCACAGCGCCGGTCGCCGCCGGCCGCCGCGAGCCGGTGCGGCCGGCGACCCCGGCCTCCCCGAGCCGGGTACGCCCGGCCGTCCCGCCTGCGGTACGCCCGGCCACGGTCCCGCCTGCCGGGGAATCCCCGCGTCGGCGGGCGGTGGCGTGCCGGTGCCGAGTGGCAGCGTGCTGGCGGGTTCGGTCGGGGCGGGGCCCGTGCCGGCGGGCGGTGGTGCCCCCGGAGCGAGTGGCATCGTGCCGGCCGGGCCGACACCGGGCCGGGCAGCCGCGAGGCCCGCATCCGGTGTGCCCGGCCCGGCCCCGATGTGGGCCAGCGGCAGCGGGGCGGCGGCCGCCGGGTTCCGGCGTAGCGGCAGGTCGGTCAGCGCGCCCTCGGCGACCGGCAGTTCCGGCTGCTCGAGCACGGTGGGCGCGATGCCCAGCTCGGCGTGGAGCAGCCGCGCCACGAGTGGGATCCGGGACGACCCGCCGACCAGGAACAGCCCGGCCAGCCGCTCCGGGGTCAGCCCGGCGGCGAGGACCACCCGCCGCGTCTCGGCGACCGCCCGGCGCAGCAACGGCGTCGCGACCCGCTCCAGTTCCTCCCGGGCCAGCGGTACGGCGGTCTCGATTCCCGGCACGGTCACCGGCGCCAGGGTGCTGCGGGACAGCATCTCCTTCGCGCCCCGCACGTTCTCGGCGAGCTGTAGCCGGTCCCGCCACTGGGTGGCGTTGGCCGGCTCAACGAGCCGTGCCCACTGTGCCGGGTGGGCGGCGCTGATCCGCTCGCCGAGCAGCGCCAGCAGGGCGGCGTCGAGGTCGAGCCCGCCCAGATCGTCCAGGCCGCCGCAGGAGACGACGGTGAAGCCCGAGTCGCCCCACGGGTCGGCGCCCTCGTTGCAGACCACCGCGACGTCCAGCGTCCCACCGCCGAAGTCGAAGACCGCCACGGAGTCGCCGACCGGAACCGGCCGGCGCAGCACCTCCGTGTAGTAGCGCGCGGCGGCCACCGGCTCGCGCAGCAGCCGCGTTCCCGGCGGGGTGGGGCCGGACATGGTGTGCTCGGCCGCCTGCGGCCAGCCGGCCAACGCGAGTGCGTCGGCCAGCACCTGCCGGCGCCCGGCGTCCCAGGTCGCCGGGCAGGTGACCACCGCCGGCGGGAGGAACCCGACCGCGCCCACCGCCGCCTCGCCGACCCCGCGCAGGACCGCGGCCAGCAGTTCCGCCGGGGTGCGTCGCCGGTCGCCGAGCGCGACGTCGGGTTCGTCGACGCGGCGCTTCGGGTTCGGCTCGTACCGGTCCGGGGCGGCCTGCGCCAACCGCTGGGCGTCCCGGCCGACGTGCAGGCGGCCCTCGGCGTCGGCGTACACACCGGAGGGAAGGATCGGCTGCCCGTCCACGAGCAACGGCCGGGTACGCCCGTCCGGCCAGCGCAGCACCGCGACCGTGTTCGAGGTGCCGAGATCGATACCAAGGGCGAAGCCGTCCTGCTGGCCTGACATCCGTCGCTACCTCCACCCGACGAGGGGATGTCCGGCCCCGCATCGTACGCAGCCTTCGCCGTCCGATGATCTCCGGCGAGTGGGTGGCGGTGCGTACCGGCATTCGCGGCCGCCGCCGTTCACGGCCAGGACAGGCGCTCCCAACTGTCGGATCGGGTCACTCCGGGATCTGGTGATCGAGTGGTTCACTGTCGCGCATGACGTGGCGAAGGACTTGCTCGGTGGCGGTCACCGTGGCGGTCATCCTGGCGGTGGTCGCCGTCGTTGCCTGGCGGTGGTGGCACAACCATCCGCCGTACGGTCCGGAAGCGCTGGCCGTCAAGTCCTCGCTCAGTTTCGTCAGCAACGACGAGGCTCAGGCCGCGCTCGGTGACAAGGCGCATGCCCCGTTCGCCTCCGGACGCGACCAGTTGGTCCTCGGCCGGGTCTCCTGGCACTTCGGGGACAACGAGTGGCAGAGCAACGGCAACAGACTCAGCGGGGCAGACGAGAAGGCTTCGCCGCTCACCTTCGTCGCGCTCTTTCCGTACCTGGAGGAGCCGGATTGGGAGCTGATGGTGGCCACCGCGCCGGTTGCGATGTCCGACCTGCTGTTGGCCCTGGTCTACATGGGGCCCGACGAGCAGGTGTACTGGGCGCAGCGGCTCCAAGGGTAGGGAGCGGTTCTCTGAGGAGGGTCGGGGTTCGGGGCGGAGCCAAAACCACGTTTGGTCAGGGCCCGCCCGTGGTTAGGGTGTACGGCCATGGAGAAATGGGGAGCCAGCCTCTATGGACAGCCCTGCCGGGGTTGCGGCTTCGACTGGAGGCTGACCCCGGCAGAAGCCGTAGCTGTGGTCCGGGCTATGCCCGATGCATACGTCAAGCGGCTAGCTGATGGGACCGGCCAGGAGAGACACCCCGATCTGGCCTGGACGAGCGCGGCGTACGTCAGCCATGTCACTGACAACCTGCGTACCTGGGCCGAACGCCTTGCAGGCGGCTATCTGGCAGGAGTCTGCGACGTGCCAGGTTACGAGGTCGACCTTCTATCCGAGGCACGCCACTACAACGAGATCTCGCTGGCGGGCGCCTTATGGTCCCTGCGCTGGGCCGTTGATGCATGGGCGGAAGCCGTGGAATCAGCACTCACCTGCGGTGTGGTGCTGCAACACGCCACCCGGGGCGCTCAGCGAGCCGAGGACGTGGCACGCAACAACGCCCACGACGCCCACCACCACTTGTGGGATGTCGAGCGCATCCTCACTGTTGGTTAGAACCGGAAGCGTCCTCTGGTTCCGTCCGAGGAGGCTGATAGCCCCTCCCTGAATTTCCCTTATCAGACAAGGACGTATCGGTGAGCAACACACCGCATCTCGGTCCCCTTCCCCAACGCATCGCCGTCGATGCGGAACTGGTGCGTCGGCTTGTCACCGACCAGTTCCCCCAGTGGGCCCACCTCCCAGTTCAGCCGGTAGCCAACGGCGGCTGGGACAACTGGACCTTCCACCTCGGCTCCGGGATGTCGGTGCGTCTGCCCAGCGCAGCCGAGTACGCCTTGGCGGTCGACAAGGAGCACCGGTGGCTGCCGGAACTCGCTCCCCGGCTCTCGCTGCCCATCCCCGTCCCACTGGCGAAAGGGGAACCCGGCGAGGGCTACCCCTACTCGTGGTCGATCTACTCATGGCTCGACGGCGAGCCTGCGAGCGCGGACCGCATCGCCGACCCCGGCCGATTCGCGCTCGACCTGGCCGAATTCCTGGCGGCCTTGCAGAGCGTCGACACCACTGACGGGCCCCTCCCCGGGCAGCACAACTGGTACCGGGGCGGCACGCTGCGCACCTACGACGGGGAAGCCCAGCGCGCGCTCACGGCGCTGGACGGCCACGTCGACGTCGACCTGGCCCGTGAGATCTGGAAGAACGCACTGGACGCATCCTGGGACGGAGCGCAGACCTGGTTCCACGGTGACGTCGCCCAGGGAAATCTCCTGCTCAACGACGGGGAGTTGGCCGCTGTCATCGACTTTGGGACGTGCGGCGTCGGCGATCCGGCCTGTGACCTGGCAATCGCATGGACATTGCTGACCGCCGACGGCCGGCAGGCGTTCCGGGAGCGACTGTCCGTCGATGATGCGACATGGGCGCGCGGGCGCGGCTGGGCACTCTGGAAGACGCTCGTCACTTGCGCCCATACCTTGGGCGATGCCGATGACTCGGCCGCGATCACACTGCGCGTCCTCGGTGAGATCTTCGCCGAATACGTGGCAGACAGCCGGCGGCAGCAGTACCAGGTTTGATCATGCCGTGACGTGTCGCGAACCGTTCTATCTCTCGACTGAAAATGGCCGCCGGTCTGCCCCCATCCGCCACCAGCGAGCGCGACCGTGAGATCGCCCGGGCGATGGACCGCCGCATCGCCGGAGATGGCCGACCCCGACCGTGAATGGCACGCGGACGGCACGCAAGATCCAACATGGGGGAGAGGCGGAAGGCCCAGGTGCCGCGATCATGCGAGCCACCTGGGCCTTCGTGCATGGAGCGGGCGACGGGAATCGAACCCGCACCGTCAGTTTGGAAGCGCGATCAACCGGTCGTCATCCCCGAAATGCCTGCGGCCGGCGGTAGAGCAGAGTGCCCCTCCTGCCCGTTCATGACCGCTGCACGCCACGGCTACTGGCCCGTGGATGGCCCGTCACGGCAGTCACACCCGCTTCGGGGAGGATGGCCCCATGCCGACGATGGTTGTTGAGATCCATGTCCCGGGGGTGGCGGCTCCCGGGCTCGCAGAACACGAGTACCAGTTCCCATGGATCGACGATGTGCAGGACTTCCTCGACGACCTGGATGAGCAGGGCGACGTTCAGGAGTTCGACGACGGCGAAGAGTATGGGGACGTCTACATCTTCTTCATCACAGGCACCAGTGAGGAGGCTTTGCTTGCGGTGGCCTCAGAGGTGGCAGCTCTCGACCGGGTGCCCGCCGGTGCGTTCGCAATGGTCACCAACGACGAAGCGGAGGAGTTCGGGATGGGACGACGCGTAGACCTTCCAGTGTCCCCAGCCTCCGTCGGCTAGAACCCCTAACCTTCTGATCCGTAGGAGCGTCCCGCATCCGCCGTTACCCGCCTCGCCTCCCCGCTGGCTCGTGGCCGGCGGCGTTCATCTGGTGCCGGCTGTTGGCGTCGTGCTGGGGTCAGGCTGGGGTCAGAAACTGGCAGCTTGGGACCCGTACCGAGGTAGACGAGGCCAGGCTCGTGGCGCTGGTCAGCTCTGACCGGAGTGGCCCGGGTAGCACGCTAATGGCATGCTGCCGAGCATGGCGCGCGGGTTCGAAGAGGACGAGGGTTGGTGGGCTGTTGGCCTTCATCTCTTCGTCATCTGTGCTTTCGCTGGTGTGGCCATCTGGTTGGCCGACGTCGTGCTCGCGGTTCCTTTAGTGAAGTCGTACCTGCCGCTCGTTGTTGGTTCCTTGGTGGGCGTTACGCTTGGTAATCAGACGTTCCACGGGCTGCGTGATCGTTACCTCCGTCGTCAGCGGTCATCACAGGTCGACGAACCGTAGCTGGCAGCCTCGCGCCGTGACCTCCGCCTTGCAAAGATCAAGATTGCTGTCGGCCGACGCCGATGGCTGCCGTTGACCTGCTCGTCCTGTCGGATTCCGTCCGCCTTAGACCGAGTACGTCGGTCGGCTTGGCTGTACGGATGGCTGTACAGCCACACGGTTTAGGAAGTGTGGACACGGATGGAAGCTGCTCGGCAATGAGCTGGCTTCACCTGCGTCGCCATGCTGGCCGCCACGCCCGAAGCTGACCGCAGTTGACCGTCATCGCCCATCTCAACGGGCACGCAACGGGCACGCGGACCGGTTCCAGGTCGTTCCGCTCTGCTGACCGGCCCGGCACAACCACCGCAGGCTGGTCGCACCGATGCGGCTACCAGTACGTCAGGCGGAACACGTCTCGGGCAACCAGGCCGCCCGGCGGCCGGAACGGGTCGTAGCCGTCGCGGACGTACTCCGCTCGCTGATGGGAGCGGAGAACAAGACGATGGCCGGCGAATATCAGGATGAAGCCAACGGCAGCCATCGGCGCCGCCGCCTGTGGGGGCATCAGCTGTACACCCGCCGCCCGGAACGGCCACGGAAAAACAGCCAAGAGGATCGCCAACCGGTAGAGCCAGATGCCCGCACGGTAGGTGAAAAGCTGCCGGCACGCCTCGAACTCGCTGCTGTCGATTGACACCGCGTTAGGTTAGTCCGCGCTCGGCTCTCATCGCTGGCCCTGCCGTCGCCGCTGTCCTTGTCGGTATCCCTCGGCGCTGCCGGTTAACCGCTCCTCTGCCCGAGCCCATCTCCGCCGTGAGTCCGCACATCGGGGACCAGGTCTGTTCGGCTTCGCCCGGACTCACAGTGGAGGTGGGCGGCCCCATCTCTGTCGAAGATCCCGCCGGAGGCATCGGTCTTGGGTCCTGGCGCAGTCTGCAACTATCGGCCGGCCGATAGTAGGCCGAGCGCGGCCGGCGCGGCCCGCTTGCGGGCCGCCTTGATCCTTAAGAGGGCAATTCGGCAGTGCGGCCGTTCAGAACTTGTCCGGTCCCGGCATATGCTTGGCACTCGCGTCCCACCAGATGCTTACATGTCCGCTGAGACAGGCTGGAGCGGCTAACGGTCGGTGACGGTGGGCGTGCCCTCACCGCGCGGATGGTTCGCACGACGCGAGGGTACCGTCGGGCTGTCCGCGGACGGCCACGGCGTTACGGGCCCGGCGGGCCCGGCGGGCGCTGGTGAGTAGGCGCTCCCTGTCGGCCTCGGCGATCAACTCGCGGCGACGATCGTTCGCCAGAGCCAGCATCGTGTCCGGGAGCATCAACATGGCTTGTCTCCTTGTCAACCGTTGATGGATCAATCGTCGGTTGACAAGGGTGATGCCACATCGGAAGCGCTTACCTATCTTCACTGCTCGGCGGGGTTTAGCGGAGTGCGCGGGCCGCCTAGGCATACCTAGTGCCCTGGAACCTTCAAGGGCATCCGGCAGTAGCGGTCACCGGATGCGGGGGCTTCGGGGGCAAGGGGTGGTTCTGGATCAGGACCGTTGGCGCGCTGCGGGACGGCGACCCTCGCGGTGGTGAACTGCACCAGTCGACTCGCGAAGGTGCCACGTTCGCGGCCACTCAGGCGAGACAGAACTCGTTGCCCTCGATGTCCTGCATCACGAGGCACGACTCGTTGTCGCCATCGGCGCGCAGTAGTCGCACGCGTACCGCGCCGAGCGCGACCAGTCGTGCGCATTCGGCCTCAAGTGCGGCCAGGCGCTCCTCACCCACGAGCCCGGTGCCGACCCGCACGTCAAGATGCAGCCGATTCTTGACGACCTTGCCTTCGGGAACGCGCTGGAAGTACAGTCGCGGACCCACACCTGAGGGATCACTGCAGGCGAACGCTGAACCCTGACGCTCAGGCGGCAGCGTGCGATTGAAATCGCCCCAAGTAGCAACCCCCTCCGGTGGCGGCGGTACGACGTACCCCAACACCTCGCACCAGAAGCGAGCGACGCGCTCAGGATCTGCGCAGTCGAAGGTGACTTGGATCTGCTTGACCGATGCCATCGGCCCACCATAGAGGTGGGGTCTTTCGTGGTCTCCACGGGTCCGCCCGGGGCAAGGTGATGGCGCAGGGGACCGGATCAAGCATGTGATGGGACAAGACAGGGCGTCAGAACTTGGGCTCGACCGGCGAGGGCAGCATGCCGGCCCATTTGCGTAGTACGTCGACGGCTTGGTCCCGGAGGGCTCGTTCGGCGACCTCTTCACGCAGTGAGCGGCGCTCGGCCGGTTGGGCGGCCTCGCGGTAGAGCTGGAGGTCTTCGAAGCCGTAGGTGGCTACGTCGTGGCTGCTGGCTCCGAAGATCAGGCGGGGGATGCGTGCCCAGTAGCAGGCCATGAGGCACATGGGGCAGGGCTCGCTGCTGGCGTACATGACGGCGTCTTCGAACAGGTGCCGCCCTAGCTTGCTGCCGGCGTCGCGCAGGGCCATGACCTCGGCGTGTGCTGTTGGGTCTCGCAGCTCGATAACGCTGCTGGTGCCTTGACCGACGATTGTTCCCGATATGACGACGATGGCGCCGAACGGGGTTTTCCCTTCGTCTTCCAGCGCGCGCCGCGAGATCTCGATTTCCCTTGCGAGGAACAGTTCATCTTGCGTGTCTAGTTGTGATGTCATGGTTTTCCTCCTTGCCGCCCTGGTCGCCTGTTGCCGCTTGATGTGCGCTTGAGCCAGGGCTTGAGTGGGGTGACGAACCGCAGTTCGGTCCGGTCGGCTGGGTACTCGGCGTCTGAGATTTCGACGATTCTCTGACCTGCGGCACACCGGCAACACCCTCGCCGCAGCCTCTGGCGCGAGCACTCGCGAGCTGATGCAGCGAATGGGGCACGCGAGCATGCGTGCGGCGTTGATCTACCAGCACGCGACCAGCGAGCGGGACCGGGAGATCGCCTCGGCCATGGACCGGCGGATCGCCAAGCAGGCCCGGCGCAAAGGCGGCCAGAGCAGCTAATGGCCCACGGATGGCCCGCAAGATCAGAGCGGGGGAGTGGACGGCCGGCCCAGGATCGGGGGATGAAGCCCTTGACCTGGGCCGGAGGCCATTGGAGCGGGCGACGGGAATCGAACCCGCACCGTCAGTTTGGAAGGACGAAGATCATCGCCCCGGGATGCCCGATACGCCTGCTCGCGGCAGGAGAGTGGGCCACAGTTCGTGCCCGCCCGTGCCCCTTCGGAACACCGGCTACTGGCACGTGGCTGGCACATCTGATCCGTAGGAGCGTCCCGCACCCGTCGTCACCCGCTTCGCCTCCCCGTTGGCTCGGGGCCGCCGTTCATCCGGTGGTGGCGTCGTGCTGGGGTCAGGCTGGGGTCGGAGGCTGTCAGCTGACACCCGTCTGTATCGGGCGCTGGCGCGCCACGGTTACTGGCCCGTGGATGGCCCCCGCGTCGGTACGAGCGTTTTACCTGCCCATCGGATAACTTGCCCTATGCCCAGACCCTATTCTGACGCCCATGTCGTCGAGCATGCAGTGATCGACCTGGACGAGCACAATCACCAGCCGGCGGAATCGGGTACCACCACTCCTGACCGCCTCACGGCCAGACAGAAGATGGTCCTGCGGCTCGTCGCTGCGTTCCTGGTCGGCGTTGTGCTTGGTGGCTTTGGTGTCAGCCAGCTGCGAGACGCGCGTGATCAGCGGGAGCGGAACGCTGTGGTTGCACTCGTGGCCTTACCTCAGTCGACCAACTCGGGGGGCTCGTCCGCCTCGCAGGGATCGGTCCAACTGTCCGGGAATTTGATGTTGATCAACGCCGGCCCTGTGCCGATCACGGTTCGTGGGGTTCAAGCAGAGAGGCCGGGCGTCGTGATAAACAGCATCGGACAACCCCGGCTGTTACCCCCTGGCAGCACCGGTCAGCTCGTGGTCGAGCTGCGGTTCGAGTGCTCGACCGCATTCCAGCCAGAGCCGTTGCCGCTACGGTTGTTTGCCGAGACCGATGACAAGCAAGTCAGAGAAATCCGCTACCCCGTCGCCCTCGCAGGAAGCGACTGGGAGCGCGATGCTCTGAGCCTGTGCGAGCATAGCCACGAGGCCAAGCGCTGAAGCGGATCTCCTCGTCGGGCAGTCGTAGACCGTCCAGCCTC
>NZ_JBLROA010000034.1:0-62677 GCF_047921505.1 Micromonospora sp. SL1-18
ACGGAGGGAGCATCCCGTGTTCGGGATGCTCCCTCCGGTCCATGCACGTCGGCGAGTTTTCAGGAGCGCTTCCACTGCTGGTTCGCGCCGCCGTTGCAGTACCACACGATGACCGCCGTCCCGTTGGCCGTGCCGCCGCCGTTCACGTCAAGGCAGAGCCCGCTCTGCACGTTGGTGATCGTGCCGTTGCTGTTGACGTTCCACTGCTGGTTCCCGCTGCCGGCGCAGTCCCAGGTCTCCACCCGGGTGCCGGCGGTAACGCTGTTGCCCGGAATGTCGAGGCACAGCTTCCCGTACACCACCAGGGTCTTCGACGGGGTCAGCAGCCAGGACTGGTTGCTGCCGCCGTTGCAGTCCCAGATCTGCAGCTTCGTACCCCAAGTGGTCGAGGCGCCGGGGACGTCGAGGCAACGGTTGGAGGGGACCCCGCGGACCATGGCGGAGGTGGAGCTGCCGAGGCCCCAGGCCCACTGCAGCCGGCTGACCCCGGAGGCGTTGTTGTTGGTGAGGGTCAGGTTCGTTCCGCTTCCGCCGAGTGTGGTCAAGCTGTAGGAGTCCCCATTGCGCAGTCCCGGCCAGTAGACCGAGCCCATGCCCAGCAGGCGCAGCGTGTCGCTGTCGGCCTGGATGTAGGCGACGTAGGCGTTGCCGTTGATCGGTCCGTTGTAGTTCAACCCGGTCGTCATCGGCGCACCCCACTCGTCCATGACGGTGCGGGAGGCGCACGAACCGATCTTGCTTCTCAGCTCACTGGCCCAGGTCCAGTAGCTGGTCTCGCTCGGGTGCCAGAACCCGTAGTGGTGCAGGGACAGCAGGGTTCCGGTCAACCGGCTGTCGGCGCAGACGCTGGTGACGTCGTCGTTGTACCCGGTGCCGCTGACGAAGATCCGGCCCTTGGGCACCGACGAGTACTTGCTGATCCACTGGGCGGCGACGTCCGCCCATGCGGTCTTGCTGTACCCGTGGGGCTCGTTCATCGGCTCGAAGTAGACCAGGCTGTTGCCGCCGTACTTGTTGACGACCGTCTGCCACATGTTCCAGAAGGCGGTGGTGTTGTCGATCAGCCCGTCCTTGTGGGCGGAACCCTCCCAATAGCTGAGGATGACCTTGAAGCCCTTGGCGACGGCGGCATCGATGGCACCCGTGTACGAGGCCCAGAACGCCCCGTTGACGGTGTACGGGTTGATCGGCAGCCGGACGGTGTTCGCGCCGAGGTTGGTCTGGAACCCTCCGATGATCGCGGTCGCCTTGGCGTACGTCGTGTCGTAGCTGTCCGAGGCGGACAGGCCCGAGGGTACGACCGCGTCCTCGGCGAAGTTGTCCCTCGGGTCGGCCCAGTTGACCCCCTTGAACTGACTGGTGCCGGCGAGTGCGGGGCTGGCGGTCGCGCCCACCACGACGACGACCATGCCGGCGAGCAGGGTGGCGAGGGTGCTCAGCGTGAAGATCTGCCGCGGCACCCGGCGCCTGCGCTGCCACGAAGCGAGGATGTGCAACATGTCTGCTCCCTTGGGCAGGCACGTGGCTGCTGCCCGTCGGGGCTGTGGACGACGAGCCATGACCGTACGTGCATAGCCGGACATATATCGACGGCAGTCTAAGCCTTCGCGATCACCTCGGGAAAGAGGCGACACCGGGACACGGCGGCAGTGCGCAGTGCGGCGCGGTTCGCGGCGATGGCCGGCCCTGGCGAACGGCCCTTGAGGGATCGGGTGGCCGCGGCCTCACAGCACGACGCGCGGATTAGCCCTCGGCAGGTGGTAGATCTTGATCATCGCGGGTTTGCCGGCGCCGTTCCGATTCCGGGCACTTCCCGAGTTCAGTTTGTCTGCGGTGCGGTATCGAGCTGGGCGAGCAGCCGTTTGGGGGCGACCGCCCGGTACGCGTCCTCGCACAGCTCCGCCACTTCCGCCCAACTTGCATCCTGGTCGAGCCGGACGCCGACCCAGCCGCGGTGCCCGACGTACGGGGGCCGGAAGAAGACCCGCGAGTTCGTCGCGATCAGCTCCTCCTGCGCCCCCGGCGACGCCGCGCACCACAGGTGTGGGAACTCGTCGCGGTGGTGCCCGTCCGGCCACAGCTGGACGAAGGATTTCCTGCCGCTGACGAACCACGTCGGGGTGCCGTGGCTGGGGCGCTCCGCCACGTCCGGAAACGCGGCGCAGATCCGCCGTACCCGGTCCAGCAGTTCATCTCCCCTGGCCACGGTGTCTCCCGGCGGTCGAACGACGACGTGTCCGCAGTCTATGCCGGCTGGGGCCGCGCGGCTGACCGAGTGAGACGGTGTGCGTGACCGGATGATCGCCGGGGTGTCGGCGGACGATCAGCCTGGCGGCGGCTCCGGTCCCGCCGCCGGGTTGTCCGTGTCGGCCTGGCCGGCTCGGCCGGCCAGTTCCCGTACAGCCGCCTGGTATTCCGGCTGGGTGTGGTAGGGCCAGTGGCGTTCGACCGGCGGTGGCACGGTGTCGTCCGAGTCGATGGTCACGGCGCGCGGGTCGCGGAGCCGGATGTCGACGGACCTGGCTGCCGGATCGCCGGACGGCTGGGCGCCCCGGGTGTGGTCGAAGAGGGGGCCGCCGATCGGATCGGTGTCCCGCCAGAGGTTGTGCCAGCGCCAGTCGAGCCGGTCGCCCAGCTCGCACAGCCGTTGGTCGCCGAGGTAGGCGGGATAGAGGCGGGCGTAGATGCGGCGCAGGGGGCAGCCGTGGGTCAGCAGTGCGACCCTGGGCAGGGTGGCCTCAGGAAGTTGCAGGATGGTGGCCGCGGCCAGGACCGAGCCGTGGCTGTGTCCGGAGATGACCACCGGCCCCCGCGCGGCGAGCGCGGAGACCCGCTTGGCCAGTTCGGGCACGGCCCGGGCGGCGTAGCAGGGCGGCGCAAAGGGGTGCACCGTACGGGGCCAGAAGGTGCCGAGGTCCCACAGGACCGCCACGAGGCGTCGGGCCTCGCGCGACCGGTACGCGCGGTAGCCGAGGAGGACGAGGCCGACGACGAGCAGGCTGATGACCCAGATGCCGGCGTCGGTGACGTACGCGGCGAGCAGCCCGGCTCCGCCGTGCCTGCCGAGCCGGGCCGCGAGCTCGGTGGGACCGATCCCGAGCAGGTCGAGCGCGACGGTGGCCAGACCCAGTGCGGCGACCACGAAGAACACGACGAGCATGGGGCCCAGTTCCTCGGTCACCTCCGACCTGGCGATGGTCTTTCGCACCAGGCGTATCTGGGCCATCGCGGTCGAGGGCGCGTTCGGGTAGTCCTGCTTGACGATGCGTGCGGCCAGGGCGCGTCGCCGCCAGCGGGAGAGTCCGAAGGTGGCGGCGGCGGACACGGCGACGATCACCAGCGCGGTGAATCCGGCGAGTGCCGCCCACCAGTACGCGACCGGCGGTTCCAGAGGCCCGTACGAGGGTGGGCTGGGCCGGATCGGATCGGGGATGTAGCCGCGGTCGAGTTGGTCGGCGATGCGGAAGACCAGGGTGGCGGTGAAGGCGGCGGCGATGCTGACCGACAACGCCGCCACGACCGGGGTACCGAGCCCGCGCAGTAACGGCCGGCTTCCGGTCGGATTTGCCTCCTGCCGGACGAGGCTGACCACGGCGATCGCCACCAGCAAAACCCCCTGCGCCGCGATCAGGCCGCCCGCGGTGCCCTCGTAGCCCGGCAACTGCCCGACCACGGGATGAACCGAGCGGGTCATCGCGGCGTAGGCGAGGCTCAGGCTGGTCACCACGGCAGTGAACACCCACAGCGGGCGCAGCAGGCGACGCGCGTATGCCGGGCTGGCCGGTACGGGCAGGCAGAGCAGCACCGCGCAGAACCCCAACAGGGCGGCGGCGGCGTCGAGCAGCAGCATACGGATCATGCTCTGCTCGGCGTTGGCGAGACCGGCGAGGAGGCTGAGGTCGACCGTGCCGGCGCCGAGCCCGACGTGGATCTGGCGCAGCCAGGAGGTGATCCGCTCGTCGTCCCAGAACCCGGGCGTGGCGAGACTCTCGGTCAGCTCCGAGGGCTGCGGCTCCGGTGACGTCAGCCCGAAGCCTTCGAAGGCCCGCGCGGAGCGGGCGCCGATCGCCCAGGTCAGGCGCAGCGCGAGCAGCGGGATCAGGGACAGCAGGGCCAGGCGTGGACCCATCGGCAGCTCGACGAGCCAGGACAGGTAGGAACGGCCGGCGCGGCAGTGGGCGTACGGCACGCACTGCCAGCCGACGAGGTCCACCGTGGCCCCGATGATCGCGAGCATGAGGGCGACCGTGAGGCTGCCGGCGAGCAGCCGGCACAGCGCGCCGAGCAGCCCGAACCGGTCGGCGGGCTTCGGGCGTAGCCAGATCGCGAGGTTGCCCAGCATGAACGGCAACAGCAGCAGCATGGACGCGGTACGCACGGCGGCGCCGGCGGTCAGGGAACCCCAGCGGTACGCCTCGACGGTGATCCCGGTGGCGGCGCCGCCGGCCGCGCCGGTCCCCGGCCGGGGGCGGTAGAACCCGGCGTACCGGTCCCCGGCGACGCGCACCACGATCGGGTGATCGAGGATCTTGTCCGCCGAGGCGCCCGACGCCCCGTGCACGCGCAACTCGACGGCCTCGCCCCCGGGTGCTTCGCCCACGCGGTCAGGGTCACAGACCGGCGACGTCGTCCGCTGCTGAATCTGTTGATTCGCCCGCACCCGGAATAGGAGAACCAGGTGTATAGGCCGCATCTCTGTGTTTAGCTGCACAAAGTGGCGGTGACCAGTGCTGGGGGAGGGATCGAGCATGCCGGGACGTGAGCTGCGCGGTCTGCTGCACCCGTTCCTCCTGCTGCTGATCCTCGAGCGGCCCGGCCACGGGTACGACCTGATCGAGCGACTCGACGGAATGGGGGTGTCCGACGTCGAGCCGGGCCAGGTCTACCGGGTGCTCCGCGGTCTTGAAGGCGACCGGTCGGTGACCTCGACCTGGGAGACCGACGGCGCGGGGCCGGCACGCCGGCGCTACACGCTGACGGCCAAGGGTCGCGACGACCTCCGCTCGTGGGTCACCCACCTGGCGTACCTCAACCAGGTCATCGGTGCCTGCCTGCAGCGCTCGGCGGACGCCGTCGAGCGGGCCCGTGGCGCGCGCCGTGAGCCGTACGCCGCCGTGCGAAGCTGACTGGAGGACCATGCCATCGTCCGTGATCCCGGCGGTTGACCACGCGTTCGCCCGCCGGCAGCAACCCGGGGAAGCGCTCGCCGCCGATGCGGAGCGGATCGCGCGGACCTGCTACGAGATGGCCGCGCGCTTCCACCGCGGCGGCAAACTGATCGTGTTCGGCAACGGCGGGCCGGCGACCGATGCCCAGCACGTCGTGGTCGAGTTCGTCCACCCGGTCATCGTGGGCAAGCGGGCCCTGCCGGCGATCTCGCTGACGAACGACGCCGCGACCCTCACCGGGATCGCCCGTGCGGACGGCTTCGACGAGGTGTTCGCCGCGCAGCTGCGGCTGCTCGCCGCGCCGGAGGACATCGCGCTCGGCCTGTCGGCCGACGGCCGCTGCGCCAACGTACGCGCCGGCCTCGCGGCGGCCCGCGACCTGGGCCTGCTCACCGTCGGCCTGCTCGGCGGCGACGGCGGTGACATTGCTCGTGACGCGCTGGCCGACCACGTCGTCATCGCCCGCTCCGACGACCCGTGCATCGTCAAGGAAGTGCACGTGACGACCTATCACGTCCTGTGGGAGTTGGTACACGTGTTCTTCGAGCAGCCGGGCCTGCTGGACCGGGAGGCGACCCGGTGAGCCCACCGACCGGCCCGACGACCACGCCGGAATGCCACGGCGACGACCGCTGCATCACCTGCTCGGACGCGGCGGTGGCCGTTCGGGTTCGCGAACTGGCGGGCGACGGCCTGGCGGTGGTCGACACCGACGGCGGCCCGGAGGAGGTCAGCGTCGCCCTGGTCGAGGTGGTGCCGGGCGACATCGTGCTGGTGCACGCCAAGGAGGCCATCGCAGTGGTGGACAAAGTTCGATGAGTACCCGGGTCGAGGGCGCCATCGGTGCGCTCTATCCGTTCCTCGACGCCCGTCCGGCCGACGTGGACGCGGTACTCGCCGCGGTCGCGGCGTCCACCGTCGAGAAGGCGGCGGAGATCGTGGCGCTGCGCGGGTCGCTGGTCGCCGAGCACGGGCAGCGGTTGGTCGACTGCGTCGCACGGTGCGCCGCCGCCTTCGCGGCCGGCGGCACGCTCTACACCTTCGGCAACGGCGGGAGCAGCACGGACGCCCAGGACGTCGCACAGCTGTTCCTGCACCCGCCGACGGCCGCCCGCCCCCTTCCGGCCATCTCGCTGACCCACGACGTCGCCCTGATCACGGCACTCTCCAACGACGTGGGGTTCGACGTGGTCTTCGCCCGGCAGGTGGCGGCGTTCGGCCGCGCCGGGGACATCGCGATGGGCCTGTCCACGAGCGGGGGATCGGCCAACGTCGTGCGGGGGCTCGCGGAGGCGGCCCAGCGGGGCATGGTGACGGTCGGCATCGCCGGCTACGACGGCGGCCGGATGGCCGAACCCGGGCTCGTCGACCACCTGTTCGTGGTGCCGTCCGCATCCGTGCACCGGGTGCAGGAGGCGCAGACCACGCTCTACCACGTGCTCTGGGAGCTCACCCAGCAGGCCCTGGCCGGCGAACTCTGACCGGCAGCCATGGGCCTGGTCAGCGTGGCGCGGCTGCACGTCCGCGTCGAGGGCATCGTGCAGGGCGTCGGCTTCCGCCCGTTCGTGCACGCGCTCGCGACGGAATACCGCCTCGCGGGGTTCGTCGGCAACGACACCGGCGGCGTCTTCGTCGAGGTCGAAGGGGACGGGCAGACCCTGGCCGCCTTCGTCGCGGACCTCAGCCGGCGCGCACCGGTGCTGGCCCAGGTGGAGCGGGTCACCACCGAGACGCTCGCGCCGATCGGGCAGCCCGGCTTCGTCATCGTCACCAGCGTCACCGGCGCCGGCCGGGACGTCCTGATCTCCCCGGACACCGCCACCTGCCCGGACTGCCTCGAGGAGCTGGCCGACCCGGCCGACCGTCGGTACGGCTACCCGTTCACGAACTGCACCAACTGCGGCCCGCGGTTCACCATCGTCATGGACGTGCCGTACGACCGGCGTACCACCACCATGGCCGAGTTCCCGCTCTGCCCGGACTGCGCCGCCGAGTACGCGGATCCGACGAACCGCCGCTTCCACGCCGAGCCGGTGTGCTGCCCGGCGTGCGGCCCCACGCTGCGGCTCGTCACCGCGGCCGGAGAACCGGTCCACGGCCAGCCCCTCGACGCCGCGGTGCGGTGGCTGCGCGCCGGCCGGATCGTCGCGGTCAAAGGCCTCGGCGGCTACCACCTGGCCGTCCGCGCCGACGACGAACGGGCCGTCTCCGCGCTGCGCGCCCGCAAGCGCCGCGAGGAGAAACCGTTCGCCGTGCTGGCCGCCGACCTGCCGGCGGCACGCACCCTGGTCGACGTGGCACCGGCGGCGGTGCCGGTGCTCACCGGCGTCCGCCGTCCCGTGGTGCTGCTGCCCCGCCGCCCGGACGCCCCGGTCGCCGCGTCGGTGGCGCCGGACAACCGCGACCTGGGCGTCATGCTGCCCTACACGCCGTTGCACCAGCTGCTGATCGGCCGGCTCGGCATGCCGATCGTGCTGACCAGCGGCAACATCTCCGACGAACCGATCGCCCACCGCGACGACGACGCCCGGGCGCGACTGGCGGGCATCGCCGACGGCTTCCTGACGCACGACCGGCGCATCCACGTCCGCACCGACGACTCGGTGGTACGCGTGTTCCGGGGCCGGGAACTCCCGGTGCGGCGGTCCCGGGGGTACGTGCCTGCGCCGGTGACCGTGCCGTGGCGGTTCGACCGCCCGGTGCTGGCCTGCGGTGCCGAGCTGAAGAACACGTTCTGCCTGGCGAAGGGACGCCGCGCCTTCGTCTCGCACCACATCGGCGACCTGGAGAACTACGAGACGCTGTGCGCGTTCACCGACGGCATCGAGCACTTCGGTCGACTGTTCGACGTCCGGCCGCAGGTCGTGGCCCACGATCTGCATCCCGAGTACCTGTCGACGAAGTACGCGCTGCAGCGCGATGACGTCGAGCTGGTGGGCGTACAGCACCACCACGCCCACATCGCCGCCTGTCTGGCCGACAACGGCGTGCCCGGCCCGGTGATCGGTGTCGCGTTCGACGGTCTCGGGTTCGGGGCGGACGGCACCATCTGGGGCGGCGAGCTGCTCGTCGCCGACCTGGTCGGGTTCGAGCGGGTCGGTCACCTCGACGCGGTGCCCATGCCCGGTGGGCCGGCGGCGATCCGCGAGCCGTGGCGGATGGCCGCGGCGTACCTCGACGAGGTCTATGGCGACGCGCTGCCGGAGCTGCCGTTGCTGCGGCGGCACGAGCGGCGGTGGCCCGCGGTGGTGTCGTTGGCGCGCAGCGGGCTGAACTCACCGCGTACCTCCAGCGCCGGCCGGTTGTTCGACGCCGTCTCGGCGATCCTCGGCCTGCGCGATCGCGTCACCTACGAGGGGCAGGCCGCCGTCGCCTTGGAACAGCGGGCGGATCCCACCGAGCGTGGCGGCTACCCGGTCGAGGTGTCCGGCCCCGTGCCGCTCGCCGGCGTCGGACGCCAGCTGGTCCGGTACGTGGTCGACGACCTGCTCGCCGGCGTGGACCGCGGCCGGATCGCCGCGCGCTTCCACCATGGCCTGGCCGACGCCGTGGTGCGGGCGGCGGCGGCCGTCCGGGTACGCACGGGCCTGACCGACGTCGCGCTCTCCGGCGGCGTGTTCCAGAATGTGCTGCTGCTCGAACGGGTGGTGGGCGGCCTGGAGGCGGCGGCGTTCCGGCCGCTGGTGCACTCGCGGGTGCCACCGAACGACGGCGGCGTCTCCCTGGGCCAGGCCGTGGTGGCCGCCGCCCGCCAGCGGCCCGATCTGGCCGGCTGAGCGAGCGGCGCCCCATCGCGGAGCCGGCGCAGGCCGACCGGCACCGGCTCCCCGGGCAGGCAGTCACCGCTCGATATGGCCGGCAGCCGGCCCGGGTCAGCAGATGCGGGGCAGCGGGTCCCCGACGAGCATGTCGACGACGCGGGTGCCGCCGAACGCGGTCTTGAGCAGCACGATGCCGGGCGGATCGGCGGCGACGTGGCCGATGACGCTCGCGCCCTCGCCGAGCGGGTGACTCCGTAGCGCCGCCACGGCCGCCTGCGCCTGCGCGCCGTCGACCACTGCGACGAAACGCCCCTCGCAGGCGACGTAGAGGGGGTCGATGCCGAGCAGTTCACAGGCCCCGGTGACGGCGGGACGCACCGGTACCGCGGCCTCGTCGACGACGACGGCCATCCCCGCCGCCTGGGCCACCTCGTTGAGGATCGTCGCCACCCCACCCCGGGTGGCGTCGCGCAGCAGCCGGACGCCGGGTGCCGCGTCCAGCAGGGCCGCCACGAGACCGGGCAGGGGCGCGGTGTCCGAGACGAGGTCGGCCTCGAGGTCCAGTTCGCCGCGGGCGAGCATGACGGTGACGCCGTGGTCGCCGATCGGCCCGGAGACGAGGACCGCGTCACCGGGCCGGACGTACGTGGTGCCCAACGTCACCGGCCGCTCCAGCAGGCCGACCCCGGCGGTGTTGATGTAGCACCCGTCCGCCTTGCCCCGCTGCACCACCTTCGTGTCGCCGGTGACCACCTGGACCCCGGCGCGCTGCGCCGCTGCGGCCATCGAGGCGGTGATCCGTTGCAGGTCGGAGACCGGAAAGCCTTCCTCGAGGATGAAGCCGGCCGCCAGGTACAACGGACGGGCGCCGCTGACCGCGAGATCGTTGACCGTGCCGTTGACCGCGAGGTCGCCGATGTCCCCGCCGGGGAAGAACAGCGGCGACACCACGTACGAGTCGGTGGTGAGGGCCAGCCGGTCGACGCCCGGGCGGAGCACCGCCGCGTCGTCCAGCGTTTCCAGGGTCGGGTTGCGGAACGCCTCGACGAAGATCCCCTCGACCAGCGTCCGGGTCGCCTTCCCGCCCGCGCCGTGCGCGAGGGTGACCCGGCTCTCCCTGATCCTCGGCTTGCGCCGACGGGCCCGTTCGATGCGCTCCAGCACCTGCTGCTCCGGCGACAGCCGGCCAGGTGCCCGTTCCGCCAGGGCCTCGGCCTCGGCCACGGCGCGCTCGGCCCACTCCGCGGTACGTTCGGTCGTCATGCCCGCACCGCCTCCGTGAGCCGCTGCCGGGTGAACCGGCCGAAGTTGTAGTAGGCCGCGCAGGCGCCCTCCGAGGAGACCATGCACGTGCCGATGGGCGTCTCCGGCGTGCAGGCGGTGCCGAACACCTTGCACTCCCAGGGCTTGAGTACTCCCTTGAGCACCTCGCCGCACTGGCAGGCCTTCGGGTCCGCCACCCGCACCCCGGGCACGTCGAAGAGTCGTTCGGCGTCGAAGGCCGCGTACTCGTCGCGCATCCGCAGCGCGGAGTGCGAGATGAAGCCGAGGCCGCGCCACTCGAACCACGGTCGTAGCTGCATGACCCGGCCGATGGCTTCGAGCGCGCGCAGGTTGCCGTCCCAGGGCACCACCCGCGTGTACTGGTTCTCCACCTCGCAGCGGCCCTCGGCGAGCTGCTTGAGCAGCATGAAGACCGACTGCAGGAGGTCCAGCGGCTCGAAGCCGGCACACACCAGCGGCTTGCCGTAGTCGCGGGCGATGAACTCGTACGGCCGGCACCCGATGACCGTGGAGACGTGCCCCGGCCCGAGGAAGCCGTCGAGGCGCAGGTCCGGTGAGTCGAGGATCGCCTTGATCGCCGGCAGGATCGTGACGTGGTTGCAGAAGACCGAGAAGTTGTCGATCCCCTCGGCGGCCGCCCGCAGCACGGTCATCGCCGTCGACGGCGAGGTGGTCTCGAACCCGATCGCCATGAACACGACCCGCCGGTCCGGGTTGTTCCGGGCGATCTTCAAGGCGTCCAACGGCGAGTACACCATCCGGATGTCGGCGCCGGCCGCCTTGGCGTCGAAGAACGACCCGTTCCCGCCGGGAACCCGCATCATGTCCCCGAACGCCGTCATGATGACCCCGGGCTCGTGGGCGATCGCGATGGCGTCGTCCACCCGGCCCATCGGGATCACGCACACCGGGCAGCCCGGCCCGTGCACGAGCGAGACGTTCTCCGGCAGATAGTCCTCGAGCCCGTGCTTGTAGATGGTGTGCGTGTGGCCGCCGCAGACCTCCATGAACTTGTACTGCCGGCCCGGCTCGCACAACGCGGCGATCTGGGTGGCCAGTGCCTGGGCCCGGTCCGCGTCGCGGTATTCGTCAACGAAACGCATGTGGTCGTTTCCCTAGGTGATGTCGGACTCGGCGAGCGCCTGGAGCTCGTCGGTGTACGCCTGTCCGAGACCGTTCAACAGTGTCAACGTGGCGGCGGCCTCGGCTTCGTCGATCTTGGACATGGCGAACCCGACGTGTACGAGCACCCAGTCGCCGATGCCCACCTGGTCCTGGCCGAGCAGGCCGATGTTGATCGCCCGCCGGACGCCCACGACGTCCACGATGGCGAGGTCGTCGCGACCGGCCTTGAGTTCGACGATCTCGCCCGGGATCCCTAGACACATCGGCTGGTTCGCCCTTTCCGCTCACATTTTCTCGATCTTGATGTAGCGCCGCAGCGCGGGCAGCTCCTTCCAGAACATTCCGACGACGGCCGCGCCGGCCAGCAGCACGAACAGCTTGCGCATGGCTCTCCTCCTTCGGGCCTGCCCCGGAGCCGCTCAGCCCGGTGGCAGGTTCGGCATGATCGGCAGGACCGGGCCGTGCTTCTTGGGCCGGATGCCGGTCGAGCGGCGGGCGTCCACCGTCCCGTCATCGTGATGGCCTGCCTGCTTCCTTCTCCGCGAGTTGCCTTCTTCCACACCCTTGGTGTGCGCCGGAGCGTCGAGTTCGACATCGGGATCGCCCACCCGGATCTCGCCCATTCCCGCCTCCTCCATCAGTCGTTGCCGGCCGGCCGGCCGTGTCGTCGGCCGAGGTCGTCGAAGAACCGGTCGATCTCCCGCCACATCACGCTGCCCCCGGACATGCCCGTCCAGTGCCGGCGGATGAGCGCCACCAGTCGGAAGCAGTCGTCGACCGGCACCACCCACTGCTGGCCGCCGGCGCGGGGCGTGCCCGTCCACACCAGGAGCGCCTCGACCCGTGGCCGCAGCTCGGCGAGCGCGGGTGAGCTCGCCTCGGCGGCCCGCCAGGCGTCGGCGTCGATCTCCGACTCGGTCGTGCCGAGCGGGCTCGGGTAGTGCCCGAGCACCCGGCCGTCGGGCCGCTTCACGAAGAACGCCAGACCGACCGGCACGCCGAGCTTGTCGGCGGGCGGGCCCGCCAACCAGCTGCCCCGGCTGGGGACGAGCTGGTACCGGTCGCCGCCGGCCGTCTCGCGTTCGAACAGCAGCGAGCACGGCAGGCAGGCGCAGATCAGCTCCGCGTCCTGCTCGTCCCACACGTGCCGGTGCTCCGGGCCGACCGGCCCGGCGCACATGCCACAGCGTTCGACCGAGGCGCGCTGCCCGGCCCGGTGGATCGCCCGCTGCAGGGCGCCGGCCGTCACGCCGTACCCCCGGGTGTCAGTGGTCCCGCGACCTGCGGCGTCCGGTCGCCCACCGCCGCCCGACCGGCCGAGGTCCCGTCCGGCCGCCGCCACAGCGTGGCGACCGGGATCAGCGCCGGAGCCGCCGCGGGCGCCACCACGTCGACCGTGGACAGCTCCGGGGCGAACGTCAACACCTGCTCCCGTACGAGGTCACGCAGGGCCGTGGCGCCGCACGAACTCGCCGACAGGCTGATCCTCGCCACCTCGTCCTGGACGCCGACGAGCGTGATCTCGGCGCCCTGCGCGCGCAACTGCGGCCGCAGGTCGTCGACGGCACGGGCCACGCGCCGTTCCAGCGCGTCCGGGTGGATGTGGTGCAACAGCAGCAGGTGCCGCAGCAGGTCGTCGCCGGTGAGCCGGTCGAGCGCGCGAGAGCTGTCGGCGGCGAGGTCGGTGACCCGGGCCAGCGCCTCGCCGTACACCGCGGTCAGCAGCTCGACGGCCTCCAGCGCCAGCTCGGCGGTGCGGCCGGGGGTCTGCTCGAGTTGGCCGAGCACGGCCTCCAGGCGGGCCAGCCGCGGCTCGACCGCCGCGTCGTCGAGCCGCTGGACGTCCGGCTGCTCACCCATGCGACGCGCCGAACATCGGCGAGTGGATCTTCTTGAGGGTACGGCCGCCGCCGACGTACATGTGCACCCCGCACGGCAGGCAGGGATCGAAGCTGCGTACCGCCCGCATGATGTCCACGCCCTTGAAGTTGTCCGGGCCGTTCTCCTCGAAGATGGGCGTGTTCTGGATCGCGTCCTCGTACGGCCCCGGGGTGCCGTAGCTGTCACGGGGGCTGCCGTTCCACGGCGTCGGCGGATACGGATGGTAGTTGGCGATCTTGCGGTCCCTGATCACGATGTGGTGCGACAGGATGCCCCGGACCGCCTCGTGGAAGCCACAGCCGATGGCCTCGTCTGGCACGTCGAACTCGGCGAAGACCCGCATGTCGCCGCCTCGCACCCGCTCCATCGCCCGCTCCAGGAAGTACAGCGCCATCGCCGCGGCGTACGCGATGAAGTAGGCCCGCGAGCGGTCCCGCTCCAGCGCGTTCGACCACTTCGGGATCTTCCACTCCAACGTCGTCTCGGGCAGGGTCCGGCTCTTCGGCAGCGAGATCTGCACGCTGCGCCCGGTCGACTTGACGTACGGGGTGTCGACCATCTTCGCCAGCGCCGTGGTGTAGAGCCGGGCGAAGCAGCCGCCACCGGTGTCCAGCGCGAGATGCTGCCCGCTGCTCTTGTCGAACCAGCGGGGGCTCATCACCCAGCTGTACTTGTCGTTGAAGTCGCGCTTGCCGGGATCCGGGAGCGTGGTCTGGTTCCAGGGATGGCGGATGTCGACCGGGTTGCCGAGCGGGTCGTACTCGACGAACGGCTCCTCCTGGCCAGCCCAGTCCTTGTAGTACGAGCTGCCGAGCAGGATCCGCATGCCGAGGTTGATGTCGACCAGGTCCGTGGTGAGCAGTTTGCCGTCGACGACGATGCCGGGCGTGACGTGCATCGCCCGCCCCCAGTTCGTCATGGTTTCGTACCGGTAGTCGACGACGTCGGGGTCCTGGAACGAGCCCCAGCAGCCGAGCAACACCCGGCGCCGGCCGACCTCCTCGTAGCCCGGCAGCGCCTCGTACCAGAAGTCGAAGATGTCGTCGTTCATGGCGACGGTCTTCTTGACGAAATCCAGGATGCTGATCAGCCGGCTCAGGTAGTCGGTGAACAGCGTCGGCTGTGGCATGGTGCCGACGCCGCCGGGGTACACCGTCGACGGGTGGACGTGCCGGCCCTCCATGAGGCAGAACATCTCCCGGGTCGTCCGGCTGACCTTCAGCGCCTCCTTGTAGACCTCGCCCTCGAACGGGTTGTATGCCCGCATGATGTCGGCGATCGTCCGGTAGCCGTGGATGTCGCGGCCCGGTGCCGCGGTGCTCTCCGCGCGGGCGAGCACACTCGGGTTGGTCTGCTTGACCATCGCCTCGCAGAAGTCGACGAAGACGAGGTTGTCCTGGAACAGCGTGTGGTCGAACATGTACTCGGCGGCCTCGCCGAGATTGATGATCCACTCGGCCAGCGGCGGGGTCTTGACGCCGTAGGCCATGTTCTGCGCGTAGACCGAGCAGGTCGTGTGGTTGTCGCCGCAGATGCCGCAGATCCGGCTGGTGATGAAGCCGGCGTCGCGCGGATCCTTGCCCTTCATGAACACCGAGTAGCCGCGGAACAGCGACGACGTGGTGTGACACTCGGCGACCACGCGGTTCGCGAAATCGATCTTCGTGTAGACGCCGAGATTGCCGATGATCCGGGTGATCGGATCCCACGCCATCTCCACCAGTTCGCCGGGTTTCTTGCCGGCGGCCGGCTTCGGTTTCGTCGCGGTCACGGTTTGTTCCTCTCCATTGCCGCCTGTCGACGCGGATCTGCCGGAGCGTAGGGACGCCACCGGGGGTTGTAGCCGCTGGTGAGCTCCGGACCGTTGTGGTGCCACTTCGGTTCCCGGTTGGCGGTGACGTTGGTAATGCCGCGCAGGCGGCGGATCAGCGCGCCGTACGGCTTGATGAGCAACGTGGACAGGCTGCTACCGGGCGGCATGTCCATGAATGGCATGAACTTGTCGGGGAAGCCCGGCATGGTGCAGCCGATGCAGATGCCGCCGACGTTGGGACAGCCGCCCACACCGCCCATCCACCCGCGCTTCGGGACGTTGCAGTTGATGACCGGCCCCCAGCAGCCGATCCTCACCTGGCACTTGGGCGAGTTGTAGTCCTTGGCGAAGTCCGCCTGCTCGTAGTAGGCGGCCCGGTCGCAGCCCTCGTGCACGGTCTTGCCGAACAGCCACTGTGGGCGCAGCATGTGATCCAGCGGCGGGGGCGGCGCGGAGCCGGCGGCGTGGTAGAGCACCCAGGTCAGGGTCTCCATGAAGTTCTCCGGCTGGATCGGGCAGCCGGGCACGTTCACGATCGGCAGACCGCCCTGGGACCGGAAGTCCCACCCGAGGTAGTCGGCCAGGCCCATGCACCCCGTCGGGTTGCCCGCCATGGCGTGGATGCCGCCGTACGTCGCGCAGGTCCCGGCGGCGACGACCGCCCACGCCTTCGGCGCCAGCTGGTCGATCCACCAGTTCACGGTCAGTGGCTCACCGGTCTTCTCGTTGTTGCCGAACGACGTCCAGTACCCGTCGCCGTTGATGTTCTCGTTCGGGATCGATCCCTCGATCACGAGAATGAACGGCTCGCGCATCTCCCCGCGGGCCGCCCTCCGGTACGGCGCCAGGAACTCCTCGCCGCCGGCCGCCGGCGACAACACCTTGTTGTGCAGGTTGACCTTTGGCAGACCGGGGACGAGCCCGAGAACGATGTCCTCGATCGCCGGCTGAGCGGAGGCCGTCATCGACACGGAATCGCCGTCACAACTCATGCCCTCGGAGATCCAGAGGATCGTGATCTCGTCGAACCCGTTCTCCTGCGGGATCACCGCGGTGTCGCGTACGCCCTGTGTCATGTGGGTGGCCTTCCTTGCATCCGATCCCGCAGCCGGTCGTAGATGGCCGCCAACGGCGCCGCGAGGGCCAGCGCCGGTGGTTTGTCCGGCGCGTGCGGGTGCGGGCGCGTCGGGGCCCGTTGCTTGCCCTGGTCGATCTCCTGGCCCAGCTCGTGCAGCGCTTGCTCGTCTGCCCGGGAGCACAGCAGCGGCATGAGTTCGTTCTCGTCGTCCTGGACATGCCGCGAAACGGCGGACGCGAGCCGATCCATCAGCCCGTCCTGTGCGGGGTCGCCGGCCCGGCAGTGGTCCAGTTCGAGGAGCAACTCCTTGATCGGCCGATGTCCGGCGAGATGTCTGTCCACCTGCCCGTCGGCCAGCACCTTCGCGGCGAACGGGTAGAAGAGAACTTCCTCGAGCGCGGCGTGCTTCGACAGCTCGCGGACCATGATCTCCACGACGCCCCGGCGCTGCGCGTCCGATTCCGCCGCCCGGTAGTCCCGGAACAGCTGTTCCACCACGCGGTGGTCGTGCCGCAGCAGCTCGGTGGCGTCCATCAGACCGCCCCCATCTCGACGCTGGCCACGGTGACGGACTCCAGCACGACGTCGTCGCTGCCGGTGACGTCGATGTCGACGCCCCCACACTGTGGGCAGGCCACCATCGCGAGGTGATCGGTGATCGGTGCGTCGCGGCCGCAGTCGTGGCAGCACACCGTCATCGGTTCCAGCACCAGATCCACGACGGCGTCCGCGACTACCGTGCCGACCGCGGCCACCTGGATGCCCTGCGTGACGACATCGGGGTCGACCGAGTGGCCGCCGATCCGTACCCGCAGGCCGGTGATCCGGCGCCCGGCGGCCCTGCGTACCGCCGCCGCCACGATCGCCTCGGACAGACCTGTCTCATGCATCGGCGGTCACCCCCCTCTCGGCTGCCGAACGTCTCGAAATCTCCTGCTTGCCCGCGGTGGCCAGCCGCGCGGCTTCCTCCCGCGCGATCCCGACCACCGTCCGAACGGCCTCGTCGACCGCGCCGGCGACCGGCGCCGACAGCTCCATCCGCTCGTCGAGGACGGCGGGCTGGCAGCCCACCACGAGGACGCGGTCGACCCTGCCGCCCAGGCTCCGCAACAGACGCAGCACCGACTCGGGATCCATGCCGTGCCCGTCGGCGGCCGGTGCTTCCAGCACGTCCGCCGGCCGCAGGGTCCAGCCGGGGTCGTCGAGATCCACCTGCAGGACGGCCAACGTCCCCGGCGGCTCGTCCAACGGCAACGCGTCCACCATGACCAGCACGTCGTGTCGGGCGTCCAGCAGATCGTAGGCCAGATGCATGCCCCGGATGCCGTAATCGGACACCTCCACCCCCGTCGGGAGGACGGTGTCCCGCAGGCGCCGGACGACCTCCACGCCGAAGGCGTCGTCGCCGAGGAAGATGTTGCCGATGCCGGCGACCAGCACCCGACCACCACCGTCGCCGTTCACCGCGCCTCGACCTCTCCGGGCAGCGCCCCGGCCGCACCGGGCGGCACGTCGATCCCTTCGGGGAGCGGCTCGACCTCCTCCGGGCGGAAATGACGCAGCCGGCCGTACCACTGGTGCAGCTCGGCGCCCGGGTCGTCGTCCACCGTCACGGCCAGGAACCGCGTGCCGTCCACATCCAGCAGCACCTGCTCCACCCGGGCCGTACGGCCGGCCAGGAACATGTCGTGCGCGTCGGTGCCCCGCCGGCGCGGTCGTAGCCGGACCCGGCTGCCGCGCGACAGCAGGGCCCCGGCGACCAGAACCGTTTCAACCTCCGGTGCGGCCGCCGGTTCGGCCCCGGGCTCCCACCAGGGCGTCTGTTCGGTGGCCTCGCCGGGCGGGCGTACGGGAGCCAGGGCCCGGATGGCGCCGTGCAGCCGTTCGAGGACCTCGGGCGGCATCCCCTCGACCCGGTCGAGGATGGCCGCGGCGCGGGGATCGGTGGCCCGGACCTCGCGCTTCTCGGTGTCGGAGAGGGTGAGCGTGCGCAGCGACAGGATCTCGTCGATCTCGGTCGCATCGTGCAGGTCGCCCGGGCTCTCCGGGGCGATCTGCGGATGGTCGTAGAGGATGACGGGCGACGACAGGAGAATGTCGGACGTGCCCGGCTCGCCGGCGAGCACCGGAAAGGTGTGCACGTTCCGGCACTCCCGGGCCGCGTCCGCCGCCCATTCCGGCGGATCGAGCAGCGACAGGAACCGACCCTGGTCGACGGCGACCAGGGTGTGCGCCGCGAGCAGGCAGCGGCGCAGCGCCTCGGCACGCCGGCTGTTCGCGGGGGTCGTTCGATCGATGTTCTCCACGCGTACGGTGAGGCGCCGCAACCGGAAGGGAGTCCGGCACTCCTCGGCGGAGATGCTGACCGACGCGGTCAGTGGCCACCGCCGGCGCACCACCCGGCCCACCGGCTCACCCCGGCCGTCGACCAGCGGTTCGACGTCCTCGCCGCCCGGCACCCGCAGGTCGAGGCGGCGCCCGCTCGCCAGGTCGCTGACCGGCGCCTCGACGTCGAACTCCTGGGGTACGGCCTCGTCGAAGCTGAGCTCGGTGCGGTCGCCGGCGTCGATCCGGTCGACGGGCCGGTGGTCGCCGTCGGCCGTCCGTTCCTCGACCGTCTTGCGTTGCAGGTGCAGGAAGCGCAGCCGGATCCGGACGACCGCGTCGTCGGGGGCCTCGACCAGGCATTCGGTCCGCTGCCACGGCGACTCGGCCGAACCGGCCACGCCGCTGTCGACCAGGCCGTGGGCCGCTGCCCAGGCCGGAGGTACGAGGACACCGAACTGCCAGCGCACCCGGTTCTTGCCCGACGACCGGCGGTAGGGATAGAGCAGGTAGCCCTCGTACAGGATCGCCTCCGCGACCGCCTCGGCGCTGCCGAAGCCGACGCTCGAACAGCGCGGATCCATGCCGTCAACCCCCTCGTGCGAGCCGTCACCCTGGTGTAGCCCGGCGCGGAGGGGGTCCGTAAGTGCGCGGCGTTCCTAGGCGACGAAGGCACTCACCGGACCGGGTGAGTGCTGCCGTGACGTGCGGCGCTCATGCCGAGGCCGGCGCACCGGCGGCGACCGGCCGGCTGAGCGTGACCCCGCGGCGGCCGGCCGGCTGAGCGTGACCTCGCGGCGGGAGCATCAGGCCAGGCGGTGGTCGAGGGCGGTGTGGCGACGCCCGGCGCCGACGGTACGCACGGCGGCGGCGAGGGCGCGGCGGGAGCCGACGAGGACGACGAGCTGCCGGGCGCGGGTGACGGCGGTGTAGAGCAGGTTGCGCTGCAGCATCATCCACGCGCTGGTGGTCAGGGGGATGACGACCGCGGGGTATTCGGAGCCCTGGGAGCGGTGGATGGTCATGGCGTACGCGTGGGACAGCTCGTCGAGCTCGTCGAAGTCGTACTCGATGCTCTCGTCCTCGTCGGTGCGCACGGTGAGGGTCTGTTCCTCGGGGGAGAGGGTGGTGACGATGCCGAGCGTGCCGTTGAAGACGCCGGCCCGTCCCTTGTCGTAGTTGTTGCGGATCTGGGTGACCTTGTCGCCGACGCGGAACACCCGCCCGCCCATCCGCCGCTCGGGCTGCCCTTCGCGGTGCGGGGTGAGGCGCTGCTGGAGCAGGGTGTTGAGGGCGGCGGCGCCGGCGGGGCCGCGGTGCATCGGGGCGAGCACCTGCACGTCCCGGCGGGGGTCGAGCCGGAACTTCGCCGGTACCCGGGCGCAGGCGACGTCGACGGTCAGCGCGGCGGCGGCCTCGGTGTCGTCGCAGGAGAACAGGAAGAAGTCGGGCAGGCCGTGCAGCAGGGGTGGCCGGCCGGCGTTGATGCGGTGGGCATTGGTGACCACGCCCGACTCGGCGGCCTGGCGGAAGATCTGTGTCAGCCGCACCCTCGGGATCGCCGGGGCGGCCAGCAGGTCGCGCAGGACCTCACCCGCGCCGACGGAGGGGAGCTGGTCGACGTCGCCGACGAGGAGCAGGTGCGCCCCGGGCGGGACGGCCTTGACGAGCTTGTTGGCCAGGATCAGGTCGAGCATGGAGGACTCGTCGACGACGAGCAGGTCGACGTCGAGCGGGTTGTCGCGATCGTAGGAGGCCTCGCCGCCGGGGCGTAGCTGCAGCAGCCGGTGCACCGTGGCGGCGGGCTGGCCGGTCAGCTCGGACAGCCGTTTGGCGGCGCGGCCGGTCGGCGCGACGAGGGTGACCTTGGCCTTCTTCGCGGCGGCGAGTTCGACGATCGAGCGGACGGTGAAACTCTTGCCGCAGCCCGGCCCGCCGGTCAGCACCGCCACCTTCGACGTCAGGGCGAGGCGGACCGCCTGTTCCTGCTCCGGGGCCAGGTCCGCGCCGGTGCGCGCCCTCAGCCAGGCCAGGGCCCGGCCCCAGTCGACGTCGGCGAAGTGGGGCAGGCGGTCGGTCCGGTCGTGCAGCAGGCGCAACAACGACGCGGCGAGGGACTGCTCGGCGCGGTGGAACGGCACCAGGTATATCGCCTGTGCCGGTCCGCCCGCCCCGCCGGGCAGCGTCTCGCGGACGACACCCTCGTCGGCGACCAGGTCGTCGAGGCAGCGGGTGACGAGGTCGCCCGGCACGTCGAGGATCTTCGTGGCGTCGGTGACCAGGTCGGGTGCGGGGAGATAGCAGTGGCCGTCGTCGGTGGCCTCGGACAGGGTGTACCGCAGGCCGGCCATAACCCGCTGCGGGCTGTCGTGGGGGATGCCGACGGCCTGGGCGATGGTGTCGGCGGTCTTGAAGCCGATGCCCCACACGTCCGCGGCCAGCCGGTACGGCTCCTTCGTCACCACGTCGACGGAGGCGTCGCCGTACTGCTTGTAGATCCGTACCGCCAGCGACGTCGACACCCCGACGCCCTGCAGGAAGACCATCACCTCCTTGATGGCCTGCTGCTCCGCCCACGCGGCGCTGATCTTGGCCGTGCGCTTCGGCCCCAGGCCGGGCACCTCGACCAGGCGGGCCGGCTCCTCCTCGATCACCCGCAGGGTGTCCAGGCCGAAGTGGGCCACGATCCGCTCGGCGAACACCGGGCCGATGCCCTTGACCAGGCCGGAGCCGAGATAGCGCTGGATGCCCTGGATCGTGGCCGGCAGCACCGTGGTGTAGGAGTCGACCTCGAACTGCCGCCCGTACCTCGGGTGGGACGACCACCGCCCGTGCAGGCGCAGGCTCTCCCCGGGCTGCGCCCCCAGCAGCGCGCCGACCACCGTCAACAGGTCGCTGCCGCGCTCGGTGGCGACGCGGGCGACGGTGTACCCGGTCTCCTCGTTGACGTAGGTCAGCCGCTCCAACACCGCGTCCAGCACCGCCAACGGCGGCCGAGCAGAGGCAGTCACCGGCCTATCGTGCCGGTCGCCTCATCGTGGCCGCCACAGTGGGCACCCGGCGGTTTCCGCGCTTTCGCCAATTGGACCACGCCCGCCTCGCCGACGATTACCGTACGTTTACGTGACCATCTTTCGTGTGACGCTCGGCGCGGTTCTCGCCGTTCCCGCTGCGGTGGTCGTGCCAGCGGCGCCGGCCGCGGCTGCGCCGTACGTGGCCTGCCCCGCCGTGAAACCGCCGGTGCCCCCGCCCACCGCGCCGTCCCCGCCACCGGTCGATCCCGTCCAGGCGGCGGTCGGCGGCGAGGCGTTGGCGACCTCCGGGCTGGCCATTCCCGCGGGTGCGCCGACGGCGCCGGCCGTGACCGCCACCTCCTGGCTGGTGGCGGACCTCGACAGTGGTGTGGTCCTGGGCGGGTGCGGCTCCCACGAGCACCGGGCGCCGGCCAGCGTGCAGAAGCTGCTGCTGGCGGCGACCCTGATGCCCCGCCTCGATCCGGCCCAGATCGTCGAGGTGAGCCGGGATGACCTGCGCGACCTCGACCCGACCAGCTCCCTGATGGGGGTGGTCGAGGGCGGCCACTACTCGATCGAGAGCCTGTGGCTGGGGCTGCTCCTCAAGTCGGGCAACGACGCGGCCAACGTGCTGGCCCGCCTCGGCGGCGGCAGCGCCGGCCGGCAGGGCGGCGTGCAGGCGATGAACGACGAGGCGCACCGGCTGCGCGCGAACCAGACCCATGCCGCCACGCCCTCCGGCCTGGACGGCCCCGGCCAGTACACCAGCGCGTACGATCTCGCGCTGATCGCGCGGGCCGCGTTCGCGCGAGAGGACTTCCGACGGTACGTCGCCACCCGAGTGGCGCAGATACCGGGCGAGCTGGGAACGCCGGCGCTCGCACTCACCCACGACGCGACACTGCTGGACAACTACCCGGGGACGCTCGGCGGCAAGACCGGCTTCACCGATCTGGCCCGGCAGACGTACGTCGGTGTCGCCGAACGTGACGGGCGGCGGCTCGCGGTGACCCTGCTCGGCGCGGAGACCGCGCCGCTGGGCAGTCTCGGCGAGGCGGCGGCCCTGCTCAACTGGGGCTTCAGCCTTGCTCCCGACGCGTCCGTCGGCCGTCTCGTCACCTCCGAGGAGAAGAAGGACGACCACCAGGTCGGGGCGGTGCGAGGCGAGCGGCACGGCCGGGCGGTGGAATGGTTGTCGCTACCGATTGGCCTCGGCCTCGGCGCTGGAGTGGTGGCCGTCCTGGTGGCGATCGCCTGGCGACGCGTCGGCGCGCGACGGCGAGCCGGCCAACGGTAGCCGCGCCGCGGCCGACGGGATTCCGGGGTCCGGCCGGCCTACGAGCCAGGCCGGCCGGACCCCGGGTCGCGGATTAGGCCACCACGGACCGCAGCGGGATCCCCGCGTCCCGCAGGGCGCGTACCAGGTCAGCCAGGAACGGGTGCTCGTCGACCTGCAGCCCGTCCGGGTTCGGGATCACCAGGTAGGCGGAGGAGTTGGCCACGGACGTCCGGGCGGTGTCGGTGAAGCCGGCCACCACCTGCCGGGTACGGGCCAGGTCACCGGCCGCCACCTCGATGGTGATCGGCCGCCACTCGCCGCCCAGGTTCTCCTGGACCGGGGCGGCGGCCGCGGCGGCGCGGGCCGGAGCGACGGCGTCCGCACGCTGCGGCGCGAGGCTACGCGCCGCCGGGCCGCCCGCGCTCGGGTAGAGCAGCGCGTTGGCCACCAGGTGCAGAGCGTTCTCGTTGTACGCCCGGAACAGCGGGTTGAACGCGAACAGCACCGCCCGACCCGCGCCGGTCGGCTCGTCCACCAGCGCCACCGTCCCCTTCAGCAGGTCGGCGCGCTCGCTGTAGCCGTTCGACCAGAAGGTGTCCCCCGACGGGTAGCTGAGCACGTTGGTGCCGGTGGTGCTCGGCTTCAAGATCGGGTCGCTGTTGTTGAACGCGAAGTCCTCCGCCGGGCGACCCAGCGCGACCGGGCTACTGCCGTTGACGTCGACCCGCAGGTGCGAACCCGGCATCTTGTACCCGTCGGCCGGCTTTGGCGTCGTCTCGGTGGTGGAGGTGAGGCCGGCCGCCCGGGCCATCCGGGTGCCCTCGTTGCGCAGCCCGAGGTAGGTGTGGCCCTGGGCGATCCAGTTGCGCAGGTTGGCCTGGCCGGTCGCGGTGAGGCCGCCGGTCGCGTTGCTGCCGTCCGGCACCAGCAGCACGGTGCGCTCGGTGAACGCCGGGGTGTTGTCGTTGATGTCGGCGGTGGTCACCGGCTTCAGGTCCAGCCCCCACCGCTTGCCGAGCACGTACCGGGCTTCGCCGTGGGAGCCGGAGGTGGTGGAGATGCCGGTGCCCTGGAACAGCCCGACGTCCGGCAGGTCCACCGGGGTCCCGCTGGCCGCCGCGTCGTTCGGGTTCAAGGTCACCCCGAGCGACCGGGCGAGCTGGTCGATCTCCGGGGTCAGGCTCTTCGCGGGGAAGCCGACCACGCTGGTCTCGAGGTCACGCACGAGCGGCACGCCCTGGCCGAGCAGCCGGAAGGTGAGTTCGGCCGCCGCGGCCGAGTCGAGCGGGTACGCGTACGAGCCCTTCGCCCCCGCCGCCGACGGCTTGCCGCCGGAGATCCCCCGGACCAGCTGGGCCGGCGGGCGGACGTCGTCGCCGGTGTAGATGGCGTTCACGCCCATCAGCAGCGGGTTGCTCCACGACGACACGTCGTAGAAGTAGGCGAACGGGACGTACGGGTCCTCGCCCATGATCGCCTGGATCCAGTGCTTCTGCGGCTGGTCCATCGGGATCCAGTACGCGCCCTCGGGCACGGTGAGTTCGGTGGCGGTGCGGCCGCCGAAGATCCGGGCGGTGGGCACCTTGGTCGGCTTGGTCACCTCGTAGACCTCGACGTCCATCCGGCGCAGCCGCTCGACCAGCTGGCGTACGTCGCCGAGCTGGCGGTCGGGCAGCAGGAAGTACGACCGGATCTTGACGTCCGGCACCGGGAACTGGACCGTGTTGGTCGGCTCGACCACCTCGTTCGGCTCCAGCGTCCCGGCCTTGCCCTCGGCGAGCGCGTCCGTCCAGATCTTGAAGTAGCCGCTCAGCACCTCGTGCTTGTTCGCGGCGGCCCAGCCGAGGGTCGACCACTGGGTGTTGAACTGCTGCTGGACCCGGTCGGCGACCGCCGACGAGCTGCCCTTCTCGAAGGTCATGCCGGCGGCGCCGAAGCCGGCAGACGGCACCGTGTCGCCGTAGCCCATGAAGAACAGGTCGTAGCGTGCGTAGTTGAAGTAGCACTCCGTGTCGACGGCTCCGCCGCAGGCGCCGTTGAAGCCGAAGCCGGCCTTGTTGGCCTCGCCGATCCGGTTGATCCAGTCGACGTTCTCGCTGGCGATCTCGTGGTGGATCGGGTCGGCGTTGGGCGGGAAGAAGTACTGCCGCCCGCCCATCTCGTGGGCGTCGATGAAGACCTGCGGAGGGAACTGCCGCATGAGTTCGATCTTGCCGTCGGTCTCCTGCTGGGTGCGCGCGAACCAGTCCCGGTTCATGTCGAAGCCGTACTCGTTCTGCCGGCGGCTGGCGTCGCGGCCGTCCGGGTTCTGCGTCGGCACGATGACCGTGATCAGGTTGTCGTTGCGCTCCTGCACTGCGCAGGACAGGCCGGAGGCCAGCTCGTACAGCGTCTTGAGGGCCGCGTCGGTGCCGCTCTTCTCGCCGCCGTGTACGTTCGCGGTCACCCAGACGAGGGCCGGGCGGTCGGTCGCGGTCTCGGCGGCCTTCTTCGCCGTGATGCGGCGCGGGTCCCGCAGGTCGCGGATGTCCCTGGCGATCTGCTGGAGGGTGCCCTGCTGGACGTGCCGCTCGTTGGAGACGATGGCGTACGGCAGCGGCTGGCCGAGCCCGCTGGTCGCCATGACGCCGGTGACCACGCGGTCGGAGGCGTCGTCAACGGTCTTCAGGTAGCTGCGGACCTCGTCGTTGGTGACGACCCGTTCCTGGCCGGCGCCGAGCGGGAAGCCCAGCGCGGACTCCGGGCTGGGCACCGTGGACAGTCGGGCGGAGGGGTCGTTGCTGCAGGTGGGGGCCGGGGTGGTGGCGCCGGCGGGGGCGCTGATCGCGAGCGGTGCCGTGCCGGACAAGAGGAGGATCGCGGCGGCGCCGGCTAGCCGTCGCGTGAGGATCGATCCTGGCGGTTGCTTCGACAGGGGCATGTCGGTACCTGTTTTCCACTGGGGGTTGCGACGCAGTGAAACCGGAGCCTATGGCGGGTGCTTTCCAGTGGTCAAGATTCATTCGCGTTAGATATGACCGCACGTCAACGCGTATTTGCCCACGCGCCTCTCACCGGGGGCGCAGGCCGAAACGGCGACGGGCGGGATCGGACGACGTGCCGTCACCCGGCCGGGTGGGTCCTCGCCCGGCCTCCTGACGAACTGGCCGATCTGCAACAACGCGACAATTAGGATGCCGAGAGTGACGACTTGGCGGCGGAGCGGGCTTCTGGTGGGGGCGCTGCTGCTCAGTACGGCCTGCACCACTGCTGACGCCGACCGGCAGCGGCCACGGCCGACCCCGTCGAAGACGGCGGCGGGGACGTCGTTCGGGCCGTTGGTCGCCGGGATGCCCGCATACCCGACCCCGGGCAACGTGTACGCGGGCGCGGGGCCGAACATGCTGGCCGAGCCGGTACGGGGCGACAAGACGTTGGTCTACGTGCCGAACACCAACAGCAACGACGTGTCGGTCATCGACCCGAACACCTACCGGGTCGTGGACACGTTCCCGGGCGGCCCCGAGCCGCAGCACGTCGTGCCGTCGTACGACCTGCGGACGCTGTACGTCGCCTCCGACGAGATCCCCAACGGCGGGCTCATCCCGATCGATCCGCGCACCGGCAAACCGGGCGCGTTCCGGAAGCTGGAGGACGTCTACAACCTCTACTTCACGCCGGACGGCAGACAGGCCATCGTGGTCGCCGAGGCCTACCAGCGGCTGGACTTCTACGACCTGGCCAACTGGCAGCGGGTGCGCTCGGTGCATTTTCCCGAGTGCAAGGGCGTGAACCACATGGACTACTCCGCCGACGGCAAGATCATGATGTTCAGTTGCGAGTTCGCCAACCGGATGCTCGTGCTCGACACGGCCAGCTTCCGCAAGCTGCGCGAGTTCACCCTGCCCGAGACGGTCGACGGGATGCCGCAGGACACCCGCCTCACCCCGGACGGGCAGCACTTCCTGGTCGCCGACATGCACGCCGACGGCGTCTACGTCTTCGACGGGCAGGCGACCCGGCAGACCGGGTTCATCCGCACCGGCAAGGGCGCGCACGGCATCTACTTCAGCCGCGACGGCAAACTCGCCTACGTCACCAACCGGGACGCCGGCAGCATCACCGTGCTCGACCTGGCCACCCTGAAACCGACCACCACCTGGAAGATCCCCGGCGGCGGCAGCCCCGACATGGGCGGTCTGTCCGCCGACGGCAGCACGCTGTGGCTCTCCGGGCGCTACCACAACGAGGTCTACGTCCTCCGCACCAGCGACGGCAAGCTGCTCGCCCGTATCCCGGTCGGCAATGGCCCGCACGGTCTGACCATCTGGCCCCAGCCGGGCCGCTACTCCCTCGGCCACACCGCCAACATCCGCTGACGGCGGCCACTCGACCGCCGCCCGTCCAGCGAGTGTCGATATTCCGACAGTTGTCGCGGTGAGCGCGCTGGTGATCGACTTCCCCCCTTCGGGCCGTCGATATGCCTCTGACCTGGGCATATGTTGGATCCATGGTGTGCTGTCCCGGCATCAGCCGGAGCGCCGTGGGGGAGAGGAGCGGGTCGTGGGGAGCTTCCAGGATCGAACGAGCCAGCGGGTGTTCGAGTTCGCCGTCCTCATCACCGCACCGGTGTGTGGTGTCCTGCTGACCGTGCTGCAGGTCCGGCCCCAGTCGGTGGAACTGGCCATGCCCCACGTCATCCGGGTGTGCTGGGAGTTCGGCCTCATCGTGGCCGGCGTCGCGGGCCTGCTCGGCATGTTCTGGCCGGGGCAACTCGGCACCGGGCTCGGCATCGAACTCGCCGCGGTGCTGATGCTGGGCGCGATCGCCGCGATGTACGTCGTCGCCGTCCTGGCGGTCGCCGGTGAGCAGGCGGTGGTGGCAGCGTTGTTCGTCAGCGCGGTGGCGCTCGGCTCCTGGCTGCGCTCCGTCGAGATCGTGCGGTCCTTGCGCTGGCTCATCCGCCTGCATCACGCAGGCGTCGATCCGTACCCGAAGGCGCAGACATGATCACCACGCAGGGCGCCGGCTCTCCCTACTGGGCGCAGGTCCTGATCTCCACCCTCGGGCTCTTCGGCGGCGCCAGCGGGCTCGGCGTGCTCGCCACCATCGCCGTGCAACGACGGAAGCTGAAGGCCGACACGGCCGGCGCGCTGACCGACGCGGCGCTGGCCCTGGTACAGCCGCTCCGGACCCGGGTCACCGAACTGGAGACCGAGGCGCTGGCCGTCCGCGAGCAGTTGACGTCCTCCCAGCGGGAACTGCAGGAGTTGCGGACGACGGTGTGGGAACTGACAAGGACGCTGGAACGATGGCGGGAGGTGATCATGGCGCCGGGGGCGACCGTGCGCCGGATACAGGCGGTCGTGACGGAGGAGGAGCGGCGCGGACGCGACCGCCCCCGGCGTCGCCCGTGATGCCGTCGTCGGGGCTACGGAACCCCCCCCGGGTGCCCCGGTAGAGGTCCAGTTCGCCGCCCAGTTGCTGCCGGCTTCCGGCCATCCGCAAAGCTAAGGCCCTGTCCGTGGCAACGAACGGGGGTGATGATGGGTTCGATGGGCGTGACGCGCCGGACACCGGGCGCGGCGGCCACCCGCGACCTCGTCGGCGCGCTGCGCCGCGCCGGCGTCGCGGAGGTCGACGACTCGCCGTTGGGCCGTTCGCTCTACTCCTCCGACGCGTCGCTCTACCGGATCCCGCCGCAGGTGGTCGTCCTGCCCCGGGACGTCGACGAGGTGCTCGCCGTGCTCGCCGTCGCCACGGAGCACGAGGTCCCGATCACGATGCGCGGCGCCGGCACCTCGATCGCCGGCAACGCGGTCGGGCCCGGCATCGTGGTGGACACCAGTCGGCACCTCGACCGGGTGCTGGAGATCGACCCGGAGACGCGCAGCGCGCTGGTCGAACCGGGTGTCGTGCAGTCGCGTCTGCAACGGGCGGCGGCGCCGTACGGCCTGCGGTTCGGTCCCGACCCGTCGACCCACAACCGCGCCACCCTGGGCGGGATGATCGGCAACAACGCCTGCGGGTCGCGGGCCCTGGGGTACGGCCGCACCAGCGACAACGTCCTCGGCCTCGACGTGGTGGCCGGCACCGGCGAGCGCCTGCGCCTCGGCGCGATCGACGGCGCGACCGAGGAATCGCCGCTGCTGGCCGACCTCCGGCAGTTGGTCCGGGGAAACCTGGCCACCATCAGGACGGAACTCGGCCGGTTCGGCCGTCAGGTCTCCGGATACTCCCTCGAACATCTGCTGCCCGAGCGGGGCTTCGACGTGGCCCGGGCACTCGTCGGCTCCGAGGGCACCCTGGCGCTCACCCTCGCGGCCCGCGTCCGCCTGGTCCGCGACGCCCCCGTACGCGTCCTGGTGGCGCTCGGTTACCCGTCGATGGCGGAGGCCGCGGACGCGGTGCCGGCCATCCTGCCGTACGCCCCGATCGCCTGCGAGGGACTGGACGGGCGGATCGTGGACGTCGTACGCGCCCGCCGGGGTGCCGCGGCGGTGCCCGACCTGCCCTGGGGGGACGGCTGGCTGCTGGTGGAGCTGGCGGGCGACGAGCGGCCCGCGGTGCTGGACACGGCGCAGCGCCTGACCAGCGGCGCGGGCGCGCTCGACGCGATGGTGGTCACCGACCCCGCCCACGCGGCGGCCCTGTGGCGCATCCGGGAGGACGGGGCCGGGCTGTCCGCCCGTACGCCCGCCGGCGCGCCCGCCCACGCCGGGTGGGAGGACGCGGCCGTACCGCCCGAGAAACTCGGCGCGAACCTGCGCGAGTTCGAGGCGCTGCTTGCCGACCACCGACTGACCGGGGTGCCGTACGGGCACTTCGGCGACGGCTGCCTGCACATCCGCATCGACTTCCCCCTGACCGACGCCGACGGCACGAAGGTCTTCAAGGACTTCCTCTACGCGGCCGGTGAGCTGGCCGCCCGGCACGGCGGGTCGATGTCCGGCGAGCACGGCGACGGGCGGGCCCGCGGCGAGCTGCTGCCGTTGATGTACTCGCCCGACGCAATCGACCTCTTCGGGCGGGTCAAGGCGGTATTCGACCCGCACGACGTGCTCAACCCGGGCGTCATCGTCCGGCCGGCGCCCCTGGACGCCGACGTGCGGGTCGCCGCCGCGCCGCCGCTGCGCCGCGCCGAGCTGCCCACCCTCGCGCTCGCCTACCGGCATGACCGGGGCGACCTGTCGATGGCCGCCCACCGCTGCACCGGCGTCGGCAAGTGCCGCGCCGACACCACCGGATCCGGCGGCGTGATGTGCCCGTCGTTCCTGGCCACCTGGGACGAGAAGGACTCCACCCGGGGCCGGGCCCGGGTGCTGCAGGACGTGGTCTCCGGACGGCTCGGGCCGGACGGTTGGCGGTCCGCCGCATTGCACGACGTGCTGGACCTCTGCCTGTCCTGCAAAGGCTGCTCCGCCGACTGCCCCACCGGGGTCGACATGGCCGCCTACAAGGCCGAGGCGCTGCACCAGCGCTACCGCGGGCGGGTCCGCCCCCGCTCGCACTACGTCCTCGGCTGGCTGCCGCGCTGGGCGCGGCTGGTGGGCCGAGTGCCGGCGGTGACCCGCGTGCTCAACGCGATGCTGCGCTCGACCGTGCTGCACCCGCTCATCACCTGGTCCGCCGGGGTCGACGCCCGGCGTACCCTGCCGAGCCTCGCCACCACGACGTTCCGGCGCTGGTACGCCCGGCGCGGCCGGCCGTCCCCGCCCGGGCGGCACGGTGACGTGATCCTGTTCGTCGACTCCTTCACCGACTCCTTCGCACCTGAGGTCGGGCGGGCCGCCGTGGCGGTGCTGGAACAGGCGGGCTACCAGGTACGCGTGACCGACAGGCCGGTCTGCTGCGGGTTGACCTGGATCTCCACCGGCCAGCTCGACGGCGCCCGCCGGCAGGTCCGGGCCACCGTGGCCGCGCTGGCCCCACACGTGCGGGCCGGCGCGACGGTGGTCGGCCTGGAACCGTCCTGCACCGCGGTGCTGCGTTCCGACGCGCTCGAGCTGCTCGACGGCGCGGACGCGGACGTCGCCGCGGAGGTGGCGGCCGCCACCCGTACGCTGGCCGAGCTGCTGACCGCCACTCCCGGCTGGGCGCCGCCGGACCTGGCCGGGGCCACCGCCGTCGCCCAGCCACACTGTCACCAGCACGCGGTGCTGGGCTGGGACGCCGACGCGGCGCTGCTGAAGCGGGCCGGCGTCGAGGTCCGGCGACTCGGCGGCTGCTGCGGTCTCGCCGGCAACTTCGGCGTCGAGCGGGGCCACCACGAGGTCTCCGTCGCCGTCGCGGAGCACGACCTGCTGCCCGCGGTACGCGGTGCGGCATCCGATGCCGTCGTGCTCGCCGACGGATTCAGCTGTCGTACCCAGCTCGACGCGCTCGCCGACCGGCCCGGGGAGCACCTCGCCCAGCTGCTCGCCCGCCACCTGCCGCCGGGCGACTCGCCAACGTCGCCCGGGCGTCGCACGGGCCGGTGAAGATCCGGAGGCACTAGGCGCAGGTGCCGCCGACGGTGAACCAGCAGGCGGTGTGGGGTGAGGTCTTGAAGAAGCGGAGCAGCATGCTCGCCACCTTCCGCCGCCCTGACGTGGACGGATGCGTCCCGTCGGAGCCGAAGTCCGACCGTTCCCAGATGAGCCCGTCGGAGCGGGGCTGCAGACCGTTGGCCCAGAGGTACGGGCCCCAGGCCGTCCACGATGCGGCGCTGTTGTAGTCCAGGTTGCCGGCCCGGGGGTCGGTGCCGCCGCCCGACATCTGGGTGATCTGCGCCTGGATCACCCACTTGACGCCGAATCCCGTCTCGTAGGCGTACGGCTCGGGGTTCAGGGTGGTGGTGGCGTAGCCGGCGTAGATCCGGCTGGAGAAGAAGACCTGCTGCAGGTTGGGGTAGCGCTGCTTCAGCGCGCGGAGGATGTTGCCCTGTTGCCTCACGAGCTGGTACGCGTCGGCGTTGGTCGCGGGCAGCGACACCGACGGGTTGGCGTTGGCGACCTTGACCCAGGCGACCTGGACCTGTCGCTCGGACAAGCCGAGGGGTGCCAGTCTGGTGTCCCGGACCCGGTCGTAGTTGGCGTCGGTCGGCGCGTCCCAGGTGTCGGCGGTCTGGCCACCCGCGGCGCCGTCGACGATGACCAGCTTGTCATGGTTGACCTGCGGGTCCGCGGCAGCCTGACCGATGAATGAGTACGGCGCGCACTGCCCGCCGGTGTCCCCGGAGCAGAACTCCTGGGTGGTGTTGGACATGCCGATGGAGAGCAGCACGTACCTGCCGTTGGGGCTCGGCGTGCCGGCGGTGTCGAGCGGGCGTACCCGGAGGGCTCGGTTGACGCCGGCCGTGCGGTGGGCGTCGGGCATGGTGTTCCTGCCGGCGGGGTACAGCCCGCCCTGGAAGCCGAGGTAGCTGCCACTGCCGAGGTCGTTGATGGGGAGCACGGTTGCGGCGGCCGCATCGGGTATGCCGACGGCGGTGACCGTCACGACGGCGGCGAGCATCGCCAGAAGGCGTCGACCATTGATAATCATGATGCCGAACCTAAGTTACCCAGTGACGATCGTCAATGGCCTGCGAGGTTTCGGCGGGAGCGGAACCTCGCCCGGTACGCCTGGGGCGAGATCCCGAGTTCGCGGCGGAAGCTGTACCGCAGGTTGCTGGCCGAGCCGATGCCGGTCCGGGCGGCGATCTGTTCGACCGACTCGTCGCCGGTCTCGAGCAACCGTTGCGCGGCCAGTATCCGCTCCCGCGCCAGCCACTGGTGCGGGCTCATTCCGGTGAGACGCTGAAAACGCCTGGCCAGGGTCCGCGGACTCATGTGCACCCGGGCTGCCAGCGAGTGCAGCGACCACCGCTGCGCCAGGTGCTGGCGTAGCCAGTCGAGCAGGTCCGGCAGCGGATCACCCGGGTCGGGGTTGAGTGGCGTGTCGACGAACTGCGCTTGGCCTCCGCTGCGGTAACCGGCCAGTACCAGCCGGCGGGCGAGGGCGGCGGCGGCATCCGCGCCGAAGTCGCCGCGTACGACGTGCAGCGCAAGATCGATCCCCGCCGACATGCCCGCGGCGGTGAGAATGCGGCCGTCGTCGATGAACAGAGCACGCGGGTCCACGGCTGCGGCCGGGAACAGCGAGGCGAGCAGCGGGGCCTGCGCCCAGTGCGTCGTGACCCGTCGCTTATCGAGAAGGCCGGCGTGACCGAGCACGAACGCTCCGGTGCAGATCGACATGATCCGCGCCCCTCGCCGATACGCCCGCCGCAGGGTCGTGAGCAACGCCTGCGGCGGAACCTCCCGTTCCTTCGTCCACCCCGGCACGATCAGCAGGTCGGCCCGTTCCGCTTCGTCGAGCCCGTGCGGCGCCTGGACGGTGACCCCGCCGTCGAGGTCGACCGGGCCTGGTACCAGACCGCACGTCCGGGTCCGGTACCACGATCCGAACCGGTCGGAGTAGTCCACGCCGAAGATCTCGTTGACTGTCACGTAGTCGAAGCTGCCCGCGCCGGCGTAGGCCAGCACGGCCACGTCGGGTCCGTCCAGCGGCATCCGGCGACCTCCTCCGCCTGCACGGTGCTCCCGCCGCCCTGGACGGGATCGGGTCCGTGCCCCCGATCCTAGGAAGTGGAGCGGGTGAGGCCCGCGGTGATATCCGGTCACGTATCGCCAGGATCAGGTCGCCCGTCCGCCACGGCATCGCTCCCGGTTCTACCGTCGGTCCCTGACCCGCCGGGTGCACCGGCCGGGCCCGGACGAGAGGCCGCTACCGTGAACGAGACTCCCGGCGTGATCGGACGACGCACGTTCCTGCTCGCCGCCACGGCCGTGACGGTGGCCGGCCCGACGGGCGCCGCCGATCCGGCGAGCGCCGACCCGACCCGGACGAGAGGGTGGCAAATGGTGGCGCCACGGTCGGTCGGTGCGTTCGAGGTGATCCCGCTGCTCGACGCCGCCGGGCCGTTCTTTCTCGACCGGCAGGCGGCGTTCCCCCAGGCGACGCCGCACGACTGGGACCTCGCCCGGGTCGTCGACCCCGACGCGTACGGCCCCGGGGAGACCTGGCAGCTGGACTTCCGCTGTTACGCGATCCGCGGGCCACGGGACCGGCTGATGCTGGTCGACACCGGGGTGGGGCCCGACGGTAGCCCGGCCGGGGGATGGGCGCCGACACCGGGCCGGCTTCCGGCCGAGCTCGGGCGCGCCGGAATCGACCCGGCGGACGTCGACGTGGTGGTGCTCACGCACCTGCACGAGGACCATTTCGGCTGGTCCGTCGGGCTGGACGGTACGCCCATGTTCCCCAACGCCCGGTACGTCGTCCAGCGGCGCGAGGTGGCCAGCCTGCCGGACGGCGACGCGGCCCGGGCGTACGTCGTCGACCCACTGCGCGCGACCGGCCAGCTCGACGAGGTCGACGGCGCTGCCCGCCTCGCCACCGCCACCGGCCGGTCGGGCGGGTCAATCCGCGTCATCCCCACGCCCGGACACACGTCCGGTCACCAGTCGGTCGTGGTCGACGACGGCCGTGACCAGGTGATCATCACCGGTGACGTGCTGGTCCACGCGGTCCAACTCGTCGACCCCGAGGTGGCCTACCGGTACGAGGCCGATCCCGATGCCGCCCGCCGGACCCGCCAGCGGCTCCTCGCGGAGGCCGAAGCCAGGGGCGCCGTGCTGGCCACCCCACACCTGAGGCAGCCATGGACCGAGGTGACGGCACGACGGCGTTGACTCCACGCCGTCGCGCGACCGGGGGCGGAGCGGCGCGACGACCGGGAGGCGGCCTGAGGCACCTGGCCCCGGGCCGGTGCTGGTGCGGGCGGTGTGCGCGTACCAGGTTCAGGGCTTGCGGGCGACAGCCCCGTACATGGAGGCCTGCGCGGCGGGCGTCCGGTGCTCGGGCGGCGTGTCCGGGCGCCACTCGGTGACCGGGCTGATGCCGGGCGGAACGAGTTCCAGGCCGTCGAAGAACGCGGCGAACTCGTCCCTGCCTCGGAAGGCCATGTCGATCATGCTGGTCGTGGTGACCGGCGCCGCGGTCGCGGCGACCTCTCGCGATACCAGGTCGGTGGTGGCGTGCGAGATCACCACGTAGCTGTTCGACGGGAGGGCCTCGACCAGCCGACGGGTGATCCCGTAGGGATCGTCGTCGTCGGTCAGGAAGTGCAGGATCGCCACCAGCATCAGCCCGACCGGCCGGTCAAGATCGATCGTGGCCCGGATGTCGGGGTGGCTCAGGATCCGCTCCGGGTCGCGCAGGTCGGCGTCGACGTACGCGGTGGCGCCCTCCGGTGTGCTGGTCAGCAGGGCGCGTGCGTGCGCGAGCACGATCGGGTCGTTGTCGACGTAGGCGACCCGCGAGTCGGCCCCGATCTGCTGGGCGACCTCGTGCATGTTGGGGCTGGTCGGGATGCCCGTCCCGATGTCGAGGAACTGCCGGATGCCGGCCGTCTCGGCCAGGTAGCGGGTGGCCCGCTGCAGGAACCGCCGGTTCTCGATCACCGTGGTCCGGATCGCCGGGTAGGCTGCGGCGACCGCGTCCCCGGACCGCCGGTCCGCCGCGAAGTTGTCCTTGCCGCCGAGCCAGTAGTCGTAGCGGCGGGCGGGATGCGGCACGGACGGGTCGATCCGCGCCGACGGCGACTGCTCCGGTACCGCGTGTACCCCTGATGTCGTGTCCGACACGGCGGCCTCCCCGTCCATAGTGGGCGTCCTGCGAGATCCTACGCTGTGTTTCGGAAGTGTCGTAGGTGGCGGGCATGGTGTGGGGTTGTGGGGAGGTTTACCGCGTTCCGGTTCACCGTCGACGCGTCGCCGTCGCAGGTGGTGGTGTTGGCTCGTCATGCGGGGGCGTCCCGGTTTGCGTTCAACCAGTGCCTGGCTCTGGTGAAGGAAGCTCTGGATGTGAAGCGTCGGGGTGTGCCGGTGGTGGTGCCGTGGTCGGGTTTTGACCTGATCAACGCGTTCAACTCGTGGAAGTGTTCGGCGCGGGCGGGTCGCCGGTTCGTGGTCGATGCGGCCGGCTCGGTCGAGGTCGTGGTGACGGGGTTGTCGTGGCGGGCGCAGGTGTGTCAGCAGGTGTGTGAGGAAGCCGCTGTCGACCTGGGTCGTGGCCTGGCCGCCTGGGCCGAGTCGCGGCGGGGGAAACGGTCGGGCCGTCGGGTGGGGTTCCCGACATTCAAACGCAAGGCCCGCACCCGGCCGTCGTTTCGTATCCGCTGCACCACCAAGGCGGGTCGGGCGAGTATCCGGGTCGGGGATCCCACGGCGGGGCCGCGCAGTGTGTGTCTGCCGAGGATCGGGGTCCTGAGGGTACGGGAGGACACCCGCCGCCTGCGGCGGATGATCCGCACCGGCCGAGCCCACATCCGGTATGCCACCGTCTCTGCCCGGGCCGGCCGATGGACCATCACCGTGACGGTGCAGGCAGCTGCCCTGCATCCCGCCCGCCAACACCCACCCCGCCCCGACGGCGGTGGTGGTTGGGTGGGCGTCGACCGGGGCCTTGCCGCTCTCGTCGTGGCCGCCGACACCACCGGCCGGCAGGTGCTGCGCGTCGATGATGCGCCCCGGCCGCTGCGGACCGCCCTGCCCCGACTACGACGTCTGTCGCGCCAGGTCAGCCGCAAACGGCGAGGCTCACGTAATCGGGCTGAGGCCGTCGCCCGGCTGGCCCAGGCTCACCACCGCGTCGCCAACATACGTCGACACTTCCTACACAAGGTCGCCAATCGGCTGGTCAAGACCCACGACCGGCTGGTCCTGGAAGACCTGCACACCGCCGGCATGCTCCGTAACCGGCGTCTGGCCGCCGCCATCTCCGACCCGGGCTGGGCTGACCTGGCCCGCATCATCGGCTACCAGCAACGCTGGCGCGGCGGGCAGACCACCCCGGCACCCCGCTGGTACCCGTCCACCAAGATGTGCAGTGCCTGCGCCACCATCGGCCCAGCACTGCCCCTGTCCGTACGCATCTTCCGCTGCCAGGAGTGTGGGCATACGGCGGACCGGGACGTCAACGCGGCGGTCAACCTCGCTGTCTGGGCCGAGCACCACCATGCCCAGACCCGGGACCCCGAAGTACGAGGCCCGGTCACCAACGCCTCCCGAGGGGACGGCTCTGGCCAGCGCCCACGCGCCGGTGAAACCAGCCCCGATGACGGAGGAACCCTGCCGCCACGAATATCCGTGACGGCAGGGACGCCCGAGAAGGGCGGTGTCTCATGACCCAACAGACTTATGAGACACGCTGTAGCGGGCCGACCCGTCACCCGCAGGTCCCTCTCGAGCACTGACCCCGCGCGTCCGCGACCGGCTGCGGCCGTCGCTGGGCGGGCCGACCGTCGCCCGGCGCGACCGCGATCATGCTCGTGCCGCTCTGCCCCAAAGTTCATCCGGCCTGCAGCCCGGCCGGCCTGGCCGCGGCAGCCGCGTCCCAGCCATCCGCCACGCCTGAGTCCAGGCCGCCCGGCGGCTGCCTCGCCTCAGGGGATTTGGCGGGAATCAGGGAATTGGCACCGATCTGCATGGTTAAGGTGAATTCACGACGGCTCTGGGGATCGGTGTTTCCCCGGCGCCACCGCGCCGCCCATCGCCGCGCGCGGTCCTGCACCGATCGCTCCAGCCCGCATCGGGCAGGGACGCCCTACGACACCGGCGGCGTCCGCACCGGGCCCTGCCCGGACGAGCAGACACCGGCGGCCCCGTGCCCGGCCAGGAAGGAATGCTGATGAGCCAACGCACGGCCGTCGCGGCGGTCCGCCGGGTCGAGCAGGCCCGGTCGCAGGAGAACTTTCCGGTCGCGCTGCGGGTCCTGCCCGGCCGGTACCGCCGTCATCTGCTCGCGGTCTACGCCTACGCCCGCCAGATCGACGACATCGGGGACGAACCCCTGCCCGGCACCGCCGACCGGCTCGCCGCGCTCGACGACATCGAGGCCGAGCTGCGGAAACTCTACGCCGGCCACGAGGTGACCCACCCGGTGGTACGCGCCCTCGCCCCCACCGTGGTCGAGTGCCGGCTGCCCCTCGACGCGCTCGTCCGGCTGATCGAGGCGAACCGGGTCGACCAGCGGGTGACCCGGTACGCCACCTTCGATCAACTGGTCGAGTACTGCACCCTGTCGGCCAACCCGGTCGGCGAGCTGGTCCTGCACGTGTTCGGGCAGGTGGGGCAGGCCAGGGTCGAGCTGTCCGACCGGGTCTGCACGGCGTTGCAGCTCGTCGAACACCTGCAGGACGTGGCCGAGGACCACCGCCGCGGCCGGATCTACCTGCCGGCGGAGGACATGGACCGGTTCGGGGTGACCGAGGCCGACCTCGCCCGCCCCACCGCCGGCCGCCAGCTACGCGACCTGATCGAGTTCGAGGCGGAGCGGGCCTGCGCGTGGCTCGACGCCGGCGCGCCGCTCGTGGCGGCCCTGCGCGGCTGGGCCCGGCTCGCGGTGAGTGGCTACCTGGCCGGCGGCCGGGCGACCCTCGACGCGCTGGCCGCCGCTGACCACGATCCGCTGCCGGCCACCGTCCGCCCCAGGGGCCGGCGCATCCTGCACCGCTGGCTGACCGCCACTGTGAGGAGCGCTGGATGACCACGATCGGCGACGTCGACACGGCCTACCGGCGCTGCGAGCAGATCACCCGCAGCCAGGCCGCCAACTTCGCGTACGGGATCCGGCTGCTGCCGCCGGTGAAACGCCGCGCCTTGTCGGCCATCTACGCCGCGGCCCGACGCATCGACGACATCGGCGACGGCACCATGCCGCCGGACGACAAGCTGGACCACCTGGCGCGTACCCGGGAGGCGCTGCACCAACTGCCCGGTAACGACGACGGCGACCCGGTGCTCACCGCGCTCGCCGACGCCGCGGTCCGGCTGCCGATCCCCCTGGCGGCCTTCGACGAACTCATTGACGGGTGCGTCGCCGACGTGACCGGCCGGGGGTACGCCACCTTCGACGACCTGCACTGGTACTGCCGCTGCGTGGCCGGCTCGATCGGCCGGCTCTCCCTCGGGGTGTTCGGTGCCGCCGACCCGGGCCGGGCCGAACCGCTGGCCGACGCGCTGGGCGTGGCGCTGCAACTGACCAACATCCTGCGCGACCTGGTGGAGGACCGCCTCGACGGGCGGATCTACCTGCCGATCGAGGACCTGGACCGGTTCGGCTGCACTCTGCGGCTGGACGGTGCCCGGTTCGCCGACCCGCCCGAGCGGCTGATCGCACTCGTCCGCTTCCAGGCGCGCCGGGCCGCCCAGTGGTACGACACCGGGCTGCGGCTGCTGCCCCTGCTGGACCGGCGCAGCGCGGCCTGCACCGCCGCGATGGCTGGCATCTACCGCCGCCTGCTCCTGCGGATCGAGGCGGACCCGCTGGCGGTCACCCGCAGCCGGGTGTCGCTGCCCGGGCGGGAGAAGGCGTGGGTGGCCGCGCGCGCACTCGTCGGACGCTCGGCATGACCGCCCCGCAGGTGCCGGGCGGAGCCGGCGGCGTGTGCGTGATCGGCGGCGGCCTGGCCGGCATCGCCGCGGCGATTCGCCTCGCCGACCAGGGACTGCCGGTGACGCTGCTGGAGAGCCGGTCCGAACTCGGGGGAGCGACCTACTCCTTCCGCCGCGACGGGCTGGCCGTCGACACCGGCCAGCACGTCTTCCTGCGCTGCTACCACGCCTACCGCGGCCTGCTCGACCGGCTCGGCGTCACCGGCGACACCGAGGTGCAACCGCGGTTCGCGGTGCCGGTGCTGCTTCCGGGGCGGGCCCCGCACCTGCTGGCCCGCCGGCGGTTGCCGGCGCCGGCGCACCTGCTGCCCACGTTGGCCACCTACCGGCTGCTCGCCCCCGCGGAGCGGGTCGCCGCCGTGCGGGCCGCCGCCGCGCTGCGGCACGTCGACCCCGACCTGCCGGCGACCGACACCCGCGGCTTCGGCGACTGGCTCGCCGAACACGGCCAGAGCGACCGTGCCGTACGCCGACTCTGGGACCTGGTCACCGTGGCCGCGCTGAACCTGCCCAGCGCCCACGCGTCGCTGGCCCTGGCCGCCCGGGTCTTCCGCACCGGGCTGCTCGACGCCGCCGACGCCGGCGACATCGGCCGGCCCACGGTCCCGCTGACCGACCTGCACGCCGTGCCGGCCCGGCGGCTGCTGCAGCAGTTCGGCGCCCGAGTGCAAACCCGCTCCCGCGTCCGCTGGATCCACCCGGAGTCCCACGGCTTCCGGGTCGGCCTGAACGACGGCGAGATCGCCGCCGACGCCGTCGTCCTGGCCGTGCCGCACCAGGTCGCCGCCGCGCTGGTGCCGCCGGTCGCCGCGCCCGGCGCCAGCGACTGGCACCGGCTCGGCGCGGCGCCGATCGTCAACGTGCACCTGCGCTACGCCCGCCGGATCACCGAGCTGACCATGGCTGCCGCCGTGGAGTCCCCGGCACAGTGGATCTTCACCCGGCCTGGGCCGGACGACGCGCAGCAGGTGGTGGTGTCCCTGTCGGCCGCCGACACCGAGATCGACCGGCCCGCCGCCGACCTGGTGGCGGCCCAGCGCGCGGCGCTCGCCGCGCTGTTCCCCGCCGCGCGGCACACCCCGGTACGCGACGCGTTCGTCACCCGGGAGCCGCGGGCCACCTTCCGGCAGGCACCCGGCACCCGCGCGTACCGGCCGGCCACGACGACCTGCCTACCCGGGCTGGTGCTGGCCGGCGCATGGATCGACACGGGCTGGCCGGACACGATGGAGGGCGCGGTGCTCAGCGGCCAGGAGGCCGCGGACGTCGTCGCCCGCCAGCTCGCGTCCCGGCCCCGACACCACACGGAGGCCGTACGATGACCATCGCGCACAGCCACAGCACCAGCCAGCTCCACACGCACGTGGAACCCGCCATCCGGGTGCTGCTGGACCGGCTGGACCCGGGTAACCGGCTGGTCGCCGGCTACCAGATGGGCTACTGGAACGCCGACGGGTCGCCCGCTGTCTGCCGGGGCAAGGGACTGCGCCCGGCGCTGGCCCTGCTGTCCGCCCAGGCCACCGGGGCCGAACCCGAGGCCGGCGTGCCGGCCGCCGCCGCGGTCGAGCTGACGCACAACTTTTCTCTGTTGCACGACGACGTGATGGACGGCGACACGGAACGCCGCCACCGGCCCACCGCGTGGACCGTGTTCGGCGTCAGCCGTGCCATCCTCGCCGGGGACGCCCTGATCGGGCTGGCGTACGAGGCCCTCGCCGAGGTCGCCGGCGGCGGTCCGGCGGTGCGGCGGCTCGCTCTGGACGTGCGCGCCCTCATCCGCGGACAGGCCGCCGACCTGGCCTTCGAGCACCGCGACGACGTCTCCCTCGACGAGTGCCTGACCATGGCCGGCGACAAGACCGCCGCCCTGCTGTCCGGCTCGTGCGCGCTCGGGGCGCTGCTCTGCGGCGGCCCCGCCGGGCTGGTCGACGGGCTGTCCCGGTTCGGCCTGCACCTCGGGCTCGCCTTCCAACTCGTCGACGACCTGCTCGGCATCTGGGGTGATCCCCGGCGCACCGGCAAGCCGGTCGGCTCCGACCTGCGTGCCCGCAAGCGCACCATCCCCGTCGTGCGGGCGGTGACCGACGGCGGCCGGGCCGGCCGGGCGCTGGCCGAGCTGTACCGGTCGCCGGCACCGCTGGACGACGACGTGACCCGCGCCACCGGACTGATCGAGGCGACCGGGGCTCGCGAGTGGACGCAGCAGCGGGCGGCGCGGGAAACCGAGCGGGCCCGCGCGGAACTGGCCGCCTTGGACCTGCCCGACCACGTACGCCGTGAGCTCGCCGACATCACCACCTTCATCACCGGACGGGATCACTGATGACCGAACTGCTCTCGCCGAAGCCCACCGGGTCCGTCGTCACCGCCGCACCGGCGGGCGAAGGCGCATCCGATGTCGCCCGGGAAGCCCTGCGCCGCGCCCGCGACCACCTGCTCGGGCTGCAGGACGACGCCGGCTGGTGGAAGGGCGACCTGGTCACCAACGTCACCATGGACGCTGAGGACCTCCTGCTGCGGCAGTTCCTCGGCATCCGTACCGCCGAGCAGACCGCCGAGTCCGCGCGTTGGATCCGCTCCCAGCAGCGGCCCGACGGCTCCTGGGCCAACTTCCACGGCGGCCCGGGCGACCTGTCCACCACGATCGAGGCGTATCTGGCGCTGCGGCTGGACGGTGACGCGCCCGAAGCGCCGCACATGGCGAGGGCCGCCGCGTTCGTCCGCGAGCAGGGTGGGCTGGCCGCCAGCCGCGTCTTCACCCGCTTCTGGCTGGCCCTGTTCGGCCACTGGCCCTGGTCCCGGCTGCCCGCCGTGCCACCCGAGCTGGTGCTGCTGCCACCCTGGATGCCGTTCAACATCTACGACTTCGCCTGCTGGGCCCGGCAGACCCTCGTCCCGCTGTCCATCGTCCGCGCGTTGCGCCCGGTGCGGGACCTCGGCTTCACCGTCGACGAACTGCGCACCGCCGCCGAGCCGCCGCGGCCGCCCCGGCTGCTGTCCCGGCCCGGCGTGCTGCACCGCCTCGACCGGCTCGCCGCCGGCTACGAGCGGATCGCCCGTGGCCCGCTGCGCCGCAACGCGCTGCGTCGGGCCGCCGAGTGGATCGTGGCCCGCCAGGAGGCCGACGGATCGTGGGGCGGGATCCAGCCGCCCTGGGTGTACTCGCTGATGGCGCTGCACCTGCTCGGCTATTCGTTGGACCATCCGGTGCTGCGCAGCGGCCTGGCCGGGCTGGACCGGTTCACGGTGCGCCAGCCGAGCCCGGACGGCCCGGTGCGTTGGCTGGAAGCCTGCCAGTCGCCGGTCTGGGACACCGCCCTGGCGGTCATCGCGCTTTCCGACGCCGGGCTGCCGGCCGGGCATCCCGCCCTGACGCGGGCCGGCACCTGGCTGCTCGGTGAGGAGATCCGGGTCCGTGGCGACTGGGCGGTACGCCGGCCGAACATCCCGACCGGCGGCTGGGCCTTCGAGTTCGAGAACGACGGGTACGCCGACACCGACGACACCGCCGAGGTGATCATGGCGTTGCGGCGTACCAACCTGCCGGCCGACGCGGCCGTGCTGCGCGCCAACCGCTGGATGCTCGGCATGCAGTGCCGCGACGGCGGCTGGGCCGCCTTCGACGCCGACAACACCCGGGAAATGGTCGCTGACCTGCCGTTCTGCGACTTCGGCGAGGTCATCGACCCGCCCAGCGCCGACGTGACCGCGCACATCGTCGAGGCGCTGGCGGCGGAGAACTTCGCCGACACGGTGCCGGTGCGCCGCGGCGTGGCCTGGCTGCTGCGGGCACAGGAGCCGGACGGATCCTGGTTCGGCCGCTGGGGGGCCAACCACGTCTACGGCACCGGGGCGGTGGTGCCGGCCCTGGTGGCCGCCGGCCTGCGGCCCATGCACCCGGCGATCCGCCGCGCCGTGGACTGGCTGCTGGCGCACCAGAACCCCGACGGCGGATGGGGCGAGGACCTGCGCTCGTACCGGGACCCGGCCTGGATCGGGCGCGGCGAGTCCACCGCGTCGCAGACCGCGTGGGCGCTGCTAGCGCTGCACGCCGCCGGCCACGGATCGGGGGAGGCCGCCACCCGGGGGGTGCGCTGGCTGGTCGACACCCAGCGCGCGGACGGCGGCTGGGACGAGCCGCAGTACACCGGCACCGGCTTCCCTGGCGACTTCTACATCAACTACGGCCTGTACCGGCTGGTCTTCCCGATCAGCGCCCTCGGTCGGATCCTGGACGCGCGCGCCACCGGCCTCGACGTCGAGGCGCTGTCGTGACCGCAGCGGCCGGCAGTCCGCCCTGGACGCTGTACGCGCCGATGCGCGTGGAAGCGTCGGCGCTGCGGCGTGGGCTGGTCCACCGCGCCTCGCCCGGACGACCGGTGCTGCGCCGTACCGGCGTCGGGCCGCGGCGCGCCCGGGCGGCCGCCGCCCGTCGCCCGGCCGGCGGCGCCCCGGTCGCCGTCGCCGGGATCGGGGGCGGGCTGGCCGCCGGGCTGGCCGCCGGCGACGTAGTGGTGGCCAGCGAGGTACGCGTCGACCCGCTGGCCCAGGGCGGACCGCCGCGCGTGCTGCTCCTGCCGGACGCCCCCCTGCTCGCCGCGGCCCTGCGCCGCCGCGGGTTGCGGGTGCACGTCGGCCCCGTGCTCACCACCGACCGGCTGGTCGACGGCGCGGCCCGGGCCCGGCTGGGCGCGACCGGAGCGTTGGTCGCCGACTGCGAATCGGCGTGGCTGCTGGCCGGCCGCGGCGACCGGCCGGCGGCCTGCGTCCGGGTGGTCGCCGACACCGCGGCCGGGTCGCTGTACCGGCCGGCCACGCTCCGCCGGGTCCGTACCGCGCTGGCCGTGCTGCCCGTCGTGGCGTCGGCGTTGGCCGAGTGGGCGGCGGCGAGCAGCCTGCGACAGGTCGTGCTGGCCTCGCCCCGCTCCTTCTGCGCGGGCGTGGAGCGGGCGATCGCCGTGGTGGAGCAGGCGTTGCGACAGCACGGCCCGCCGGTATACGTCCGCAAGCAGATCGTGCACAACGCTCGGGTCGTGGCCGACCTGCGAGCCCGCGGTGCGATTTTCGTGGACGAACTCGACGAGGTGCCGGAGGGCGGCCTGACCGTCTTCTCCGCCCATGGGGTGGCGCCCGCGGTGCGCCGGGAGGCCGCCGAGCGGCGGTTGCCGGTGATCGACGCCACCTGTCCGCTGGTGGCGAAGGTGCACACCGAGGCGCGCCGGTTCGCCGGCCGGGGCGACACCGTGCTGCTGATCGGGCATGCCGGCCACGAGGAGACCGACGGCACGCTCGGCGAGGCTCCCGGGCGGATCCGCCTGGTGCCCGATCCCGCCGCGGCCGAGGCGGTGCGGGTGGACGACCCGGACCGGGTGTCCTACCTGGTGCAGACGACCCTCGCGACCGACGAGGTGGCCGGGGTCGTCGATGCTCTGCGCCGCCGGTTCCCGGCGCTGAGCGGCCCCGGCTCCGATGACATCTGCTATGCCACCACCAATCGCCAGCGGGCCGTCACCGAGGTCGCGTCCCGGGCCGACGTCGTCCTGGTCGTCGGTTCGGACAACTCCTCGAACTCGCGTCGGCTGGTGGAGGTGGCCGAGCGGGCCGGCGCGCGGGCGTACCTGGTCGACGACGTGAGTCGGGTGGACCTGCGCTGGCTCGCCGGGGCCGCGACGATCGGCGTCTCCGCCGGCGCCTCGGCGCCGCCCGCGCTGGTCAACGAGGTCGTCGCCGCGCTCGGTGCGCTCGGGGCGAGGGAGGTGAGCGTGCACACCACGATCGTCGAGGACGTTGCTTTCACCCTTCCGAAGGAGGTACGCCAGCCATGAGCATGCCGTTGCGCCAGAGCCTGCGGATCGCCAGCTACCTGATGGAACAGAAGATACGTGGCCGCAAACAGTTCCCGCTGCTGCTGGAACTGGAGCCGCTGTTCGCCTGCAACCTGTCGTGCGCGGGCTGCGGCAAGATCCAGCAGCCGGCGAACCTGCTCAAGCGCCGGATGCCGGTGGAGCAGGCTGTCGCCGCCGTGGAGGAGTGCGGTGCGCCGATGGTCTCCATCGCCGGCGGCGAGCCGCTCATGCACCCGGAGATCCACACCATCGTCGCCGAGCTGGTACGGCGCAAGAAGTTCGTCTTCCTGTGCACCAACGCCGTCCTCCTGCCGAAGCACATCGGCAAGTTTCGCCCCTCGCCGTACTTCGCCTTCACGGTGCACATCGACGGGCTGCGGGAGCGGCACGACGCGGCGGTCTGCAAGGACGGGGTCTTCGACGCCGCGGTGGCCGCCGTCCGGGACGCCCAGCGGCGCGGCTTCCGGGTCACCACCAACACCACCTTCTTCAACACCGACACCCCGCAGACCGTCATCGAGGTGCTCGACTACCTCAACGACGACCTTGGCGTGGACGAGATGATGCTCTCCCCGGCGTACGCGTACGAGAAGGCGCCGGACCAGGAGCACTTCCTGGGCGTCACGGAAACCCGCGAGCTGTTCCGCAAAGCCTTCGCCGGGGGCCGGCGACGCCGCTGGCGGCTCAACCACTCGCCGTTGTTCCTCGACTTCCTCGAGGGGAAGGTGGACTTCCCCTGCACGGCCTGGGCCATCCCGTCGTACTCGCTGTTGGGGTGGCAGCGGCCCTGCTACCTGATGAACGACGGATACGCCGCCAGCTACCGGGAACTGCTGGACTCGACCGACTGGGACAGCTACGGCCGGGGACGCGACGCACGGTGCGCCAACTGCATGGCGCACTGCGGGTACGAGCCGACCGCCGTGCTGGCCACCATGTCCTCGCTGCGGCAGTCGCTACGCGCGATGCGAAACTAAGCGTGCACGCCGTGGCGGACCGCTCCGGCGTGTACCGGACCACGGTGTACGGCGCCGGCGTGGCGGGCTGCTCGCCGAGGTCTTCGCCGAGGCGCGGCGCGACCGCCGCAGCCCAAGCAGACGCCTTTGCGCGCTAACGTCGCTCTCAGTCCGAAAAGACGGCGCGGCGCAGGGGCGGGACTATGCCGCAGAGCCGGAAGAACATCCGCGCGACCGCCCGGATCGCGCGGCTGCGCAGGATGGCCAGGCGCAGGTACATGGTCGCGGCTCGCACCGCGTCGAAGCCGTTGGTCAGCATCGCGCGCTCGTACTCGGCGATGGCGGGAAGCAACGGCTGTTCACCCCGGCTGACCGCGATCAACGCACGGCGCAACGCGTTGGCGTCGTGCAGCGCGGCGTTGCCGCCGAGCCCACCGACCGGTGGCATGTAGTGGATCGCGTCGCCCAGCAGGGTCACGTTGGTGGTGGGCCAGGGTTTCACGGGCGCCGCTGCGGAGAAGTCGAACTGCTCGATGGTGTCCTCGGGGGTCTGGGCGATCAGTTCCCGCACATCGGGATGCCAGCCTGCCAGGCGGGACATGACCAGATCGCGCAGCCGCTGCCCGCGCTGGCCGGTCGCCTCGGCTGGCAATACCCGCCGGTGAGCGACGTAAGCCCACATGACGTAATCGTCGTCCTTCGTGTCCTGGACGACGAGATCCGGGTCCAGACCGGCGGCCCGCAGTTGGTCGCCGACGCCCGCGACGATGGCGTCGCTACCCTCTCGGCGGCGGAATACTGCGGTGAACAGGAAGTCCCGCTTCGGCAGGATCACGTTCTTGGTGCTGGTTATCTCCTCTGGTAGCCAAGCCGTCGTATCGCCGAGCCGGAGCTTGCCGCCGATCCCGACGCCGGGTGCGTTGCGCTGCTTGGCGTGCGGCAGCAGCTGCCGCCGCACTCGTGAGCGGGAGCCATCCGCGCCGACCAGCAGATCGCCGGTGGCACAGGTGCCATCGGCGAAGAAGGCGGTGACAGTGCCGTCCGCGTTCTGTCGGTAGCCGGTGAACTCCTTGCCGAACTGGACGATGCCGTGCAGACCGGCGAGCAGCAGCCGACGCAACGTGATCCGGCTGACCGCGTGCGTCCGCTGGGACGGGCCGAGCCCCGTGGGCAGGTCGTCCTCGCGCATCAGCAGCCGCAGCCGCTCGGTGAACACCCCCATGCCGGGCCCGGGATCCCCGGCGGTGGCCACCAGGATCTCCCACAGGTGCGCGGGAAGGCAGTCGTGCAGCGCTCGGCTGCCCACCGGTTCGATGTTGAGCCGGTACCCCTGCAGCCGCGCGTCAGGCGCGGCATCACGTTCGTAGACCGCGACGCTGATCCCGGCGGCGTGCAGGCCCTGCGCGAGGCACAGGCCGCCGATGCCACCGCCGGCGATGATGACCCGCAGCGGATTCGTCGACATTGGCACGTCCCTTCCGGTAGTCAGGCGTGGGTCAGCAGCAGGTCGAGGAGCCCGAGGACATCATCGGCGCCGTCGGAGGTCAAGCTCGCGCCCTTGACCGTGGCGATGATCAGCTCGGCCCCCACGGTCGGATCGACACCTGGTGTCAGCGCGCCGTCTGCGGCGGCACCGGCGAGCAGCGCCCGCAGTGAGTTCCGCCAGCCCTGCTCGCGGCTGGCGATGATCTCCCGCAGCACGGGGTCGCGCCGGGCCCGCAGGTCCAGTTCGCGCAAGACCACGTGCAGCTCGGGTTCGTCGACGATCTTCTGACGAAGGATGGCGAGGTGGCCGCGAAGGCGTTCGACCGGGCTGCCGTTTCGCGGCGTGGTCGACCAGAACTGCCGGGTCGTGTGGTCCACGACTGCCACCACGAGGTCCTGTTTGGTGGGGAAATGGTGATGGATCGTTGAATGGTCGATGCCCACCTGGCCGGCCACGTCCCGCATCCGCAGCCCCTCGAACCCAGCCGCGGCCAGGCACTGGTACGCCGCACGCACTAAGGCGTCCCGGCGCTGCGGACCAGCCGGCGGCCTGCCTTGTCGTGCTGCCGCCATCCGCGCTCCTCTATCAACCAACCGGTTGGTGGATTGATAGCAGGCATGCCGGTACCGCGTCAAATCGCGGAACGCCGGCTGCCGGCGTAACGAGGTGTTGGGGTGGCCCCTGGCCTTAACCCCGCAGCCGGCCCTCCATGCCGCCCAGGCTCGGCGCCGGTCAACCGAACCGGGCCGCCAGGCGTCGGTACACCGCCGGCTGCAGCCCGCGCACCGCCACCGGCAGGCGCAGCCAGCCCGGCACGTAGACCTCGGCCCGGTCCCGGACGATCGCGGTGGCCAGCGCGTCCGCCACCCGCTCCGGCGGCAGCGGCCGCGGCCGGCGCCGGCGATACGCCTGCCCCCGGCGGGCGAAGAACGGCGTGTCCACGACCCCCGGGACGACCACGCTGACGGTGACCCGGTGGCGGGCCACTTCCAGCCGGAGGCTCTCCGCGAAGATGTCCAGACCGGCCTTACTGGCCGCGTAGACGGCCTCCTCGCCCACGCCGAGCCGGCCGGCGATCGAGCCCACGAAGGCCAGATGACCGCCGTGGCGGCACATCCCGGGCAGCAACGCCCGGGTCAGCTCGATCGGCACCCGCAGGTTCACCGCGACCAGCTCGTCGGCGACCCCGTCCGGCATCTCGGCGAACGGGCCCGCCCAGCCGACTCCGGCATTGTTGACCAGCACGTCCACCCGCGGATGCCGGGCCAGGACCCGCTCGGCCAGATCCCGTCCGGCGTCCGGCCGGGCCAGATCGGCCGGCACCGCGGCGGCGCCGGTCTCGGCGGCGAGCCGGGTGAGCCGTCCCGGATCCCGGCCGACGGCCACCACCTGGCTTCCCGCCCGGGTGAGCCGCCGCACCACCGCCGCTCCGATGCCCGAGGACGCGCCGGTGACCAGGACAACCGCGCCCGTCAGGCGCACCTCGGCACCCCCGGCGGGGCCGACCCCGTCCGCCGTCCGGCGGAACCGCCGTCCGGTGCCCGGTCGGCCGGCCCGCCGCCGGCCTCGGTGCCGTCGTCCGCTTCGGCGTCCACCTCGCGGCGCAGCTCGGCCAGGCTGGCGCGCAGGGCAGCGACGAACGCGCCGGCGGTGTCGGCCAGCGACTCGTCCATCAGCACGCCGATCTCGAAGGTGTTCCGGCACCGCAGCACCCCCACTCCGAGGGGTACGCCCTCGGCCAGGGCGACCACCGGGGTGGGCGTCCGGAGCGGGGCGTCGGCGAGCAGCCGGGCGCCCCACGGCAGCGCCATGTAGGACACGATCACGTTGAGGTGCCGGCTGGTGTAGGCGCGTCGGGCCAGTGCGGCGTGCAGCGGCGCGGGCAGAACTCCCATCGCCCGCATGACCAGGCCGGCCGCTTCGGCTTCCCCGCTGCCCAACGCGGTACGCAGCGACTGCCGTACGGCGGCGACCCGGTCCCGCGCCGAGGACCGCCCCAGCGGAAGATCGAGGGTGACCGCCCCGGTCCAGTTGCCCTGGGTGGGAGGCCGCCGCCGCGGGCTCTGGGAGACCGCGAACATCGCCCGCAGCCGCGGCGGCGTACCGGCCGGCTGGACGGCGCCCAGCGCCGCCGCGGTGAGCGCGAGCATCAGTTCGCTGGCGTGCGCCCGGCAGGCGCGCGCCGCGCCGAGCACCTCGGCGGCCGGCAGTGAGGCGGTGACCAGCCGGCGGTCCGGCGAGCTGACCGGGCGGTTGAACGCGGTGGCCGGCGCCGGCCCCTGCGCGGCCAGCCGGGCCAGCCCGCGCGCGGTGAGTCGGAGCCGGCGGACCAGCTCGCCGGGCTCGGCCGTGCCGATTCCGACCCGCTCGGGGGTGGCGGGCCGCGTCCGGGCCGCGCCGGCCGTCCGGCTGTCGGGACTGTCGAGTAGCCGGCCCAGGACGCCGATCACGGACATCCCGTCCCCGAGGCAGTGGTGCAGCTTGACCGCCACCCGGGTACGCCCGTCAGGCAGGCCGCCGACCAGCAGCGCCCGCCAGAGTGGACCATCCTCGGGCAACGGTTGGGACCAGAACCGGTCCAGGGCGGCGCTGCCGTCGTCGCCGGGGCCGACCGAGACCTCGTCGAGGTGGGCGGCGGGGTCGACGTACCGGTCGACCGCCCAGCCGGGCCGGCGCCACCGGCCCCGGTCGACCAGCCGGCGGCGCAGGGTGGAGATGGCGGGCAGCCGCCGGGCCAGCAGAGCGATGAGATCCGCCGCGGTGAGCGCCCGGCCGTCGGATCGGGGGCCGAGTTCAAGCACCGCGCCGATGTGCTGCGGCAGCGTGCGCGACTGTACGTGCAGGAAGAACGCGTCCTGCGGGCGCAGCGGCCAGCTGACCGGTCGGGCGACCGCCGGATGGGTGTCGCCCGCCGGCCCCCGAGCGTCGGCCACCGCGGGTAGCCCGAGGTCCGGCAGGTGCGGATGTGCGGCGGCGAGCGGCTCGGTGGCCTGCGGGCCGAAGAGCCGGCTGCGGACGCAGGCGACGAGGGCGTTCGGGCTGCGGGCCGTCTCGGCCAGGCCGGCGGCGGCCATCAGCGAGGCGTTGGCCATGCCGTGCGCGGCGATGGGCCGGTACATCACGATGGGGGTGCCGGTGGCCCACGCCTCGAGCGCGGTGGCCCCGCCCGCGTTGGTCACCACCAACCGGGCGGCCCGCAGCAGGGTGGGCATGTCGTCGACCCACCGCCGGACCAGCAGCCGGTCGGACGGCAGGCGCAGCGCCGCCAGTTGGGCGACCAGCCGCTCGTTGCGTCCGCAGACGGCGACCACCTGTATCGCGTCGCCGATGCCGACCAGCGCTCGGATGGCCTCCTCGACGTGCCCGAAGCCGTACGAGCCGCAGGCCACCACCACCGCCTCCCGGGTCGGGTCGAGGCCGCAACGCCGGCCGGCCTCGGCCCGGTCACCGGGGTGGAACCGGTCGAGCACCGGCGGCGCGCACACGCCCAGCCGTACGCCCGGTGCGGCGACCGCCGCCACCGGCAGCGCCGCGGGATGGACCACCAGGTCCAGGTCCAGGTCGGGGTAGACCCAGGACGGGTGCGGCGCGAAGTCGCAGACCCAGGCCCCGATCGGGACGCCGAGGCCACGACGCCGGCGCAGCCAGGCGAGACCGGCGCTGCCCAGCGGATAGCTGGAGACGATCAGGTCCGGGTCGAACCCCTCGACGACCGGGGCGAGCCGCCGGCCGGCCCAGGCTCCCGTGAACCACTTGGAGGCGGTGGCGAACCAGCGGTACCGCCAGATCGACGCCCAGAAGAACTCGTAGAGCCACGGCGTCGCCGCGACGTTGGTCAGGTAGGTGCGCCGGAACAAGCGCCCGACCCCCGGGCCCATCACGTCGAGGGTGTCGACCCAGCCCACCCGGCTGCCCGGCCACAGCGTCAGCGCCCGTTCGGCCAGGGCTCGCCCGGTGGCGTCGTGCCCGCCGCCGATGTCGGCCGACACGACCAGCACCCGCCGGGCGATCGGCTCGGCACCGCCGCCCGGCGCCCCGGAACTCGGGGCCTCGGCGCCGCCCGTGGCGGTCGACTGTCGGACGGCCAGGGGCGGCACGGGGCGCATGGTCGCTGACATGTCGGATGCTCCCAGGCAATGCGCGGAGAGGGGCGCCAGGAGCGCCCCTCGGAGGCGTTCATCAGCTTAACTGCTGCTTTGCCCAGATATGGGATATCTTCGAACATCAGACCGCCGGACGGCGGCATGCCGGGGAGGCACCATGGCGGCGGGAACACCGGAGAGCGGGCGAGCGCGACCCCGCCCACTGGCCGTACCCGTGCTGGCGCCGGTCCCGCGCGGTTGGTGGTTCGACGGCCTGCTGGTCGCCGCTTTCGCCGCGCTCACCGCGGCTCTGGTCTGGTGGTCGCCGCTGCTCGATGTGGACATCGCCGTGCGGGACTGGTGCGATGCGCACCGACCGACACCGGTCTCCGTGCTGATGCTCTTCTTCGACTACCTGGGCCAGGGCGGACCGCTGATCGTCGTCACCCTGCTGGTCACCGGCTGGCTGGCCTGGCGCCACCGTACGGTGCGCCCCGTCATCCTGACCGGGCTGGCCCCGATCATTAGTACACTGCTGATCGTCGGGCTGAAACGGTGGACCTCACGGGGCGCACCACACCACGGCTCGGTACGCATGTTCAGCCACGGCTGGGAGGAGTTCTACCCGTCCGGGCACGTCAGCAACGCGATCGTCTACTTCACTGTGCTGGCCGTGCTGCTCGCGCCCTATCTGGCCGTTGCGGTTCGCCGGCTGGTGCAGTGGCTGCCCGGCGTGCTCACCTTGATCGGCACCACCTACCTGGGCTACCACTGGCTCACCGACAGCATCGGTGGATACCTGCTCGGACTGCTGATCGCGCGGCTGCTCCTGCGGGTGCCGTGGCGAACCATGCCACTCCCGCGATGGCTGCACCGAGGCCCGCCGTCACGCCATACAAAGAGGGAGGCCAGATGACCGGGCGGGCGAGCGCATGATGCACGGCGTGGGACAGCTGGCGGCGGGCGCCCCGTTGGCCCTCGGCGCCGCCGCGGCGTTCGGGGCATCCTCGCTGCTGCAGTTCCGTGCCTCCCGCCAGGTGCCCGAGGAGCGGGCCGGGCAGCCGCGGCTGCTGTTGCGCCTGATCCAGGTACGCGGCTGGCGCTGGTCGGCAGTGCTCGCGGCGATCGCCTTCGCCATGCAGGTCGCCGCCTTGAGCCTGGTGCCGCTGATCCTCGTGCAGCCGCTGCTGGTGACCGGCCTGGTCTGGTACGTCCTGCTGTTCGCCGCTTCCCACCACCGCCGACCGGACCCGCGGATCCTCCTGGAATCGGGGTTGTGCCTGCTCGGGCTCGGCACCTTTCTGGCGGTCGCGCAGCCGACCCGTGGGCAGGGCAAGGGACTCGAATCGTTCACGTCGGCCGCCCTGCTCGGCGTCGCGCTGGTGGCCGCCGTGAGCGTCTGCCTGGTCGGCGCCGTGAAACTGGCCCGCAAGTGGCGCCCCCTTCCACTGGCCCTCGCGGCCGGCACCTGCTACGGCGTGACAGCCGGGTTGATCAGCAGTCTCGGGCTGCAGTCCGAACCCAACACCCTGGCGGTGTTCGGTCAGTGGCAGTTGTACGCCATCGCGGTGCTTGGTCCGTTCGGCGTGCTGCTGAGCCAGAACGCCTACCAGGCCGGCCCGCTGGGCGCACCCGCCCTGGCCACGATCACCGTCACCGACCCGCTGGTGTCCATCGCGGTCGGGCTGCTCTGGCTGGACGAGCGGATCATGACGGGACCCTGGGTCGTGCTGGGCGAGGTGGTCGCGTTGGTGGCGGTGGTCGCCGCGGTCTTCTCCCTCGCCCGCCGCGCACCGCACGTCGCCGACGCCTAGCGGCTGACGCCGTCGCGCCACGTGACGCCGGCGCGGGCCGGAACGTGTGGAGCCGGCCGCCACGGGTACCCGGGGGTGCCGACCAGGGGAGGCGCCGATGACGCACGAAGCACCGGACTACTTCCGGCCGGAGCACGGCATGGTGCTCACCCACCTGCTGATCGTGCGGGACGTGGACCGGTCCCGCGAGTTCTACCGGCAGGTGCTGGGCGCCACCGTGATCCGCGAACGCGAGCCGGCGATCCTCCGGTTCCACAACGGCTACCTTGTGATCAACAACGAGGGCGGCCCCACCGACGACAAGCCGACCGTACGGGCCCAGGCGCCGGCGGACCCGGACTCGCTCAGCTGTGCGCTGAACATCCGGGTCACCGACGTGTGGGCGGTCTACGAGCAGTGGCGCTCCCGCGGCGGGCAGTTCCTCACCGAGCCCAAGGACCACGGGGTCGAGATCCGCTGCTACCTGCGGGACCCGGACGGCTACCTGATCGAACTCGGTCAGGGCACGGGCATCCTCGCCCAGATGGCGGGCGCGCCCGCCCGCTGAGCGCGGCCGGCCCAGGCAGGGTCAGCTGCGCCCGGCGAGTCCGTGCACGACCACCAGGCCGGGCACCTCGGCGCGGCCGAGTTGCTCGCCCGTGGCCGAGTCGTGCCAGCTCACGGCATCCGTCTGGCCCACGTAGAGACGCCTGCCGTCGGGACTGAGCACGAGGCCGGTGACGGGTTCGCGGACCGACCAGCCGGTCGCGGCGCCGAGGCGCTCGCCGTCCATCGCGCGTACCGCCGTACCGGCGCCGACGAAGAGGCGGTCGTGGCCGGCGGCGGCGTGGGCGCTGCCGGTGGCCCGCGCCAGGGTGACGGTCCGGCGCACCGCGAGTTCCTCCGTGGAGATCTCCGCGACGCTGCCCGAGGCGACGTCGACGACGTAGAGCCGGTCTCCGGCCGGGCTGACCGCCAGGGCGTGTCCGCTCGCGGACGCCGCCCCGAACGGGTGCGGCAGGTCGACGCAGTACGCCCATCGTTCGACGAGGTTCAAGGTGTGTACGAACGCGTGCGCGTTGCCCGGCCGGCCGCTGACCAGGTCGCGGGTGTGCCGGTGGTCGGGCTGATGCGTGTACAGCGTGTAGAGGGTGGTGCGATTCGGCGCGAGCACGGCCTGGCGTCCGTCGCCGCGCATCTCCTCCTCGGCGCCGGGCGGGACGGGTGTCTTGGCCCGGGTGGACAGCGGGCCGGGCGCGCTCGTGGCGAGATCGACGACGCGGACCCGGTAGCGGTCCGGCGCCCGCGCCGGCAGCCACTCGAGGACGAACAGTCCGGCGAGGTCCTCGGTGAACGCCTCCGGCACGAAGTTGCCCCGTAGCTCGAGCCGGTGCCGGACCCCGGTCACATCGGCGATCAGCACCGGGCTCACGTCCCGCCCCTGCGGGCGTCCGTTCGTGGCATTCGTGGCGTTCGAGGTGAGCGCGACCTTCGTACCGTCGGCGGAGACCGCCTGCGGCAGCCATTGTCCGGGCAGGGTGACCCGGGTGGAGGTGCGGCCCGTGGCGGTGTCGATCCGCCAGAAGGCCGTGCCCGCGCCGTCGGGTGCGGTCGCGTAGACCGCCTGCCCGTCGGCGGTGGCGACGCCGCGCGGGATCGTCAGCCGTTCGCCGCCGCTCAGTACGCCGAGTCCGCCGTCGACCTGGACGAGCAGCGCGTCGGGGATCGCGGTGGCCGTGTTCGGTTGCCGGCTGCGGGCCGGCTCGCAGCCGATCAGCGCAGCGGCGCCGGTGCCGGCGAGCGCGGTCAGCAGGGTACGCCGCGAGATGCTCTGTCCTGCCATCATGCCCGGGTGACACCGGTCGAACGGCTGGGGTTCCGCGGGTGGTGGAACCCGTGCGGCGCGGCCGGTGTCATGAGTTCGTCCCCATCGGAGGTTGTCCTGGACGACGAAGAGCTGGTCATCCGCGCCCGGGCCGGTGACCTGGAGGCTTACGAGCTCCTGGTCGCCCGGCACACCGCGTCCGCGTACCGGACGGCGGTGCTGCTCGGCGCGGGCCCGGACGCGGAGGACGTCATCCAGGAGGCGTTCGTGAAGGGACACCGCAACCTCTCCCGGTATCGCGGAGAGTCGTCCTTCCGCTCGTGGCTGTTGGCGATCGTGGCCAACGAGACCCGCAACCTGCACCGGTCACGCAGCCGGCGGGACGGGCTCGTGCTGCGCGCCGTGGCGGCCGACCCAATGTCGGAGGCCGCCGGGGACGTCGCGGTCGAGGCCGTTCTCGCCGGGGAGCGTCGTGCCGCGTTGGTACAGGCGCTGCGCCTGCTGCCGGTACGGGACCGTGAGGTGATCGTCTGCCGGTTCTTCCTCGACCTCAGCGAGGACGAGACCGTGTCGATGCTGGGTTGGCCGCGGGGCACGGTGAAGTCGCGGACCTCCCGGGCGCTGGCGAAGCTCCGCGGCCTGCTCGACCGCGAGGAGGTGCGGCGTGGATGACCTCGAGCGGGAGCTGCGCGACCTCGCCGGCTGGCTGCAGACCCCCGAACCGCCCGATGTGGCCGCCCGGGTACGGGCCCGGCTCACCGTACCCCGGCGCGGGCGACGCCGGTGGCGCTACCTCGTCGCGGTGCTGGTCGCCCTGCTGGTGGCGGTGCTGCCGCCGGGGCGGGCCGCCATCGCCGACGCGGTGGCGGGGCTGCTGCGCTTCGCCGGGATCACCATCGCCACGTCGTCCGAACCGGCGCTGCCCACCGGCGCACCGTCGCCGCTGCCGTCGCAGCGACCTGCCGCCCTGCCCGAGGCGCAGCGGAAGGTGCTCTTCCCGATCCGGCTCCCGGCGAAGCTGGGCCCGCCCGAGCAGGTGCTGGTCGCCGACCCCGACTCCACGGGCGCCTGCCGGGTGGCCACCCTGCTGTATCGCGGGGGAGCGCTGCGCATCGACGCCTTCGACGGTCGTCTCGACCCGGCCTTCCACAAGCAGGCCAGCGGGCCGGGGCTGGAGTGGGCCCAGGTCGACGCTGGCTTCGCCATCTGGATCGACGGTCCACACGCGGTGGCCTACGTGGACCGGACGGGCACCGTCCGCGTGGAGACCGCCCGGCTCGCCGCCTCAACCCTGATCTGGCAGGACGCCGGCGTGAGCTATCGGCTCGAGGGCGACCTCACCATGGCCGAGGCGATCGAGATCGCCAACTCGCTGGACTAGGCGTACGACGGATGGATCCCTGGGCGTCCGGCCGGTGTCCTGACAGTGGGCGCAGGACGCAGGTAGAGGGGGCGCGATGAGGACATGGGGCAGGGTGGTGCTCGGGTCGGTGGTCCTGGCGGCGGGGTGCACGACGGCCGCCCCGTCCGCGACGCCGGCCACCACCACCGCGGCGAGCCCGGCGGTGCCCGCCGCGACCGGCTGTGCGTCGCGGGTCGAGACGGGGGCCCTGCCCGACTGGGCGGACGAGGGGTTCAGCAACGTGCCCGCCACGATCCCGCACGTCTTCGGCGCGCAGGGCGAGATCGTCGCGGTGCTGTTCGCGCATCCGCTGGTTTGGGAGCGGAACGACGGCATCAACAACAAGATCCTCTGGGTCTCCCGCCCCGCCCCGACGCCGTCCGACCCGACGTCGGCGGCCGACCTGTTGATCACCGCGACCCTCGACGGCACCGACACGCGGGTGACCCGGGAGGTCCCCGGGGGGCCGGGCCCGTCGATCATCGATCTGCCGCAGGCGGGCTGCTGGCACCTTGACCTACGCTGGTCCGGGCGTACCGACACGATGGATCTGGTCTACGCCGACGGCCGGACCGCGTCGGGTGGCTCCTGAACCGGCCGCCCGCGGCCCTCGTCGCGATGGGATCCACCGTTTCAGGCTTCTCTCAGCTGTCAGGGGGCACGCTTGAGGCAGCCGGCCGTATGGGGGGAGCCGGATCAGCCGTGGAGCCGACGACGCGATGAACTATCACCTGTTCCAGCTCATCAACGCCGCAGCCGGACAGAACGACCATGTCGACGACGCCTTCGAATGGGCGGCCGTCTGGTTGATCTACGTGCTCGGCGTCGCCGCGGCGGTGCCCGTGCTGGGCGGTCTGCGCCAGGCGCGGGCGGCGGCGGTGGTACGCGTCGCGGCGGTGCTCGGCGTGGCGTTCGTGACCGGGCAGGTGGTGGGGGCCGTGAGCACCGAGGTGCGACCGTTCCAGACCCATGCCGTGCACCAGTTGATCTCGCACGACCCGGGGTCGTCACTGCCCAGCGATCACGCCACGGCGGCGTTCGCGGTGGCTTTCGCGGTCGGGGCGTTTCTGTCCTGGCGCTGGGGGGCGGCGCTGTCGGTGCTGGCCATCATCGTTGGATTCGCCCGCATCTGGACCGGCGTGCACTACCCGGCTGACGTGCTCGTCGCCGCCGTCATCGGCGCGGCCGCGGTCGGCGTCGTGGACGCCGGCGGGCGGGCGTACGACCGGTGGGCGCGGCGCCGCCGGCCGAGCGCCGCCACCGGCCACTGACCCACGACCATCTGGGCGTACCGGTTCTGCCTGCCCCAGACGCCGCCGGACACGCTCGCCCGCGGCGTCTCCCGCCGGATGGCCGCGCCGCGGGACGTGACGCCGCCTCTTGGGCCCCAGTCGCCACCCTCCTGAGCTGCGTGTTCCTTTTCTCCGCTTATGAGTGGATATGGGGTCTTGTGTCGAGCTTGCCTCACTATGCTCGGAGGTGACATCCAGTACTCGACCCGGGGCTCCTGATGTGGTTCGTGTTGCTCGGGTCCGCACGCCAACAGGACGCCGACCACGGCGGCGCCGCAGGGCGCCTCGGGGCCTCGACCGCCGGAACCACGGAGATGCGTGAGTCACGATGAACGACGCGGAAACCATGGTCCTGCCCCGGCTCCGGCCGGCGGAGGCCAGCGGGGAGGACCCCTGGGGGGAGGGCCCTGGTGCCGTCCCCGGTCGCCCGCCGGCCGTCACGCCGGTCTGGCGGATCGCCGCGTGGCTGGTCCCGGCGTTGATGATGGCCGCGCTCAGCGCGGTCAGGGCCGGCGGACCCGGACCACGGGCCGAGGAGGTCCCGGCCTGGCACGCGGCCACGTCGTCCTGGCGGGACATCCTGCACTGGGGCGAGGTCACCGGCGCGCCCTACCACCTGCTGATCCGGGCGTGGGCGGAGGCGTTCGGCACCTCCGAACTCGCCCTGCGCGGACCGTCCGTGCTGGCCATGACCGCCGCGGCCGCGCTCGTCGCCGCGACGGCGACCAGGATGTTCGGGCCGGGCACCGGTCTCCTGGCCGGTGCGATCTTCGCGCTGCTGCCGACCTCGGCGCGGTACGCGCAGGAGGCCCAGCCGTACGCGTTGACCCTGCTCGCCGCGGTGCTCGCCACCGCGCTGCTCATGCTGGCCCTAGAACGGCCGACGGTATGGCGTCTGATCGCCTACGGCGGCTCGGTGGTGCTGCTCGGGCTGTGCCACGTCGTCGCGCTCCTACTGCTCGTCGGCCACTGCTGGACGGTGTTCGCCTTCCGGCGCGGGGTGGCGGCCCGCTGGCTGGCGGCCGTCGCGGTGGGCGTGCTGCCGGCAGCCGCGCTGCTCTGGTCCGCGATGGGACAGGGGGCGAGGCTGGGGTCGGTCTACCACCCGAGTTCGCGGCTGCTGGCCGAGCTGCCCGGACAGCTGTTCGGCCGCGCCGCGGTGGGGGGTGTGTTGCTCGGGCTGGCGCTGTTCAGCCTCCCGCTGCGATATTCCGCCGCCGTCTACTCGGCGTGGGCGGCGGTGCCACCGCTCGCGCTGCTGCTCGTCGCGCAGGCGGCGCCGATCTGGGAGCCGCAGTACCTGCTCTTCACGCTGCCCGCCTGGGCAACGCTCGGCGCGGTCGCCCTGGTCCGGTTGGCCACCCGGCGGACGGATCTCTGACCGGTCGCCGCGTTCGCGAGGTTCGCACCACCAGTTCGATTGTCCGCTCAGCATCAGCCACCGCCGAGGGCGAGCAAGATCCAGACTCATGGGGGAAACGTGGCCGTCGCCGCCGAAACACGCCTAGCCACGAAACGGGGGCCGTCCCGCGACGGTCCACCGGTGGGTCCGTCGGCGCGGCCGCCATCCGGTCAGCGCCCGGACCGACGCCAGCTGAACATCAGGGCGCGGCTGGCGTACGCGAAGTGCGGGGTGACCGCCGGACCGCTGGTGGCGCCCCGGCACCCGCGGGCACCGGTCGAGTTCCGCCACGTCGCCTCGCCCGCGGCACGGGTGATCCTGACCCTGCTCGTCCTCGTCAACAGCGCGGCCGGGCTGCTGTTCATCGGCTGGCTGCTGCTTCCCGAGCACGTACCCGGGGCGGGCGTGATCGGGCTCGGCGACTGGCGGACGATGGCGGCCCGGCTCGGCTTCTGCGTGGTCGTCGGCGTCGAGCTGATCCGCCTCGCGCAGAACGTGGTCGTCTGGGTGTTCGCGTCCAACGCCAAGGACCCGGTCCCGGTGGATCCACCGGTCGGCCTGCGGGTGGCCCTGCTCACCACGATCGTGCCCAGCAAGGAGCCGCTCGACGTCGTCGAGCGCACCCTCCACCGGCTGCGGCAACTCGTGTACTGCGGCCGGGTCGACGTGTGGATCCTCGACGAGGGTGACGACCCGGCGGTGAAGGAGATGGCCGCGCGGCTCGGGGTACGCCACTTCAGCCGTAAGGGCCGGCCGGAGTACAACCAGCCCAGCGGTGAGTTCCGCGCCAGGACGAAGTCGGGCAACCACAACGCCTGGCGGGCCGAGCACGAGCACCGGTACGACGTGGTGGCCAACGTCGACCCGGACCATGTGCCCCTGCCCAACTTCCTCGAACGGACGCTCGGCTACTTCCGCGACCCGGACGTCGCCTTCGTGGTGACGCCGCAGGTCTACGGCAACATGCACCAGAATTTCGTCGCGCACGGCGCCTCGGTCCAGCAGTACCTCTACAACGGGCTCATCGCCCGGGGCGGTAACGGTCTGGACGCGCCGCTGCTCACCGGCACCGGCCACCTCTACCGACCGGCGGCGTGGCGGAGCATCGGCGGCTACCAGGACTCGATCATCGAGGATCACCTGACCAGCATCCGTATCCACGCCGCCGCCAACCCGGAGACGGGCAACCAGTGGAAGGGCGTCTACACCCCCGACGTGGTGGCCATCGGCGAAGGCCCGACGTCGTGGGCGGACTACTTCAACCAGCAGAAGCGGTGGGCGGCCGGCATCTGCGAGATCATCGTCCGTCCGGAGCTGCGCGCGCCACGGGCCCTGCGGTCACGACGGCGCTGGCAGTACCGCCTGCTGCAGTTCTACTACCCGAGCGTGGCGGTCAGCCTGCTGCTGGGCAACGTCGCCACGGCGATGTACCTGCTCACCGGGGTGAGCACCGCGCAGCTCGACGTCACCGTGTGGTCGATGCTGTGGGGCTCGACCATCTGCACCTGGTTCGTGCTGTGGCTCTGGCTCCGCCGCTTCAACATCGCGCCCCACGAACGGGAGGAGATCGGCATGGTCGGAATGGCGCTGGCGCTGTTCGCCGGACCCGTCTACGTGGCCGCCGGCGTCGGTGCGCTGCTGCGCCGGAAGCTCGGGTTTGTCGTGACGGCCAAGGGGAAGCTGCGTACCAGCGAGTCGCTCGGCACCTTCCGGGTGCACCTCTGCTGGGCGGCCGTCGCCGCGGGCCTGCTCGGCGGGAGCTTCGTGCTGGGTAACGACTTCGCCCTGCTGCGGGTGTGGCCGGTCCTGACGATCCTGACCGGCCTCGGTCCGCCGCTGATCGCGCTCGGCTCGAATCTCCGGGCCAGGCGGGAGCGGCGCGATGACCCGGCCGAGGTGCTCGCTCGCGCCGGGAGCGAGGAGCGCCCTGCGCCGACCACACGCGTGGCGGCTGACGGGGGTGTGCGATGGTGAGGCTGACCGTTCCGCGGGTCCTGATGGCGGTGCTCGGCGCGTTGCTGCTGGCCTACGCTTTCGCCGTGGCGCCGGCCACCCTGCCCGGGAGCCGGGACGACGCCAGGTCCGACCGGCTGGCGCGCGCCGAACCGAACTCGGTGGCGACGGCCGAAGCCGAGGCGGTGGCGGCGACCGAATCCAGCCCGCCGCCGGCCGAACCCAGCCCGTCGCCGCCGCCGGGCCCGCAGCTCTTCCCACCGGCCGGTAAGGCGTTCATCGGGGTCATGACGCACAAGGGGCCGTACGACTTCGCCGCGGTGGACGCGTTCGCGAAGGCCGCGAAGCGCCAGCCGCAGGTGATGCTCTTCGGCGCGGGGTGGGCGTCGGACCGGTTCGACCGGAAGCTGTTCGACCGGATCAGCGGCCGGGGCATGCTGCCGATGCTGGGCTGGGAACCGTGGGACTACGGTGTGGACGCCGCGGCGCGCGAGAAGGGGACGCCCCGCCGGCAGATCGACAAGATCCGGTCCAACCAGGCCCGGTACCAGTTGTCCCGGATAACGCGCGGGGACTTCGACGGCTACCTGTGGTCCTGGGCCAAAGGGATCAAGTCGCTCGGATACCCGGTGGCCGTCCGGTTCGCCCACGAGATGAACGGCGACTGGTACCCGTGGTGCGAGATGTCGAACGGCAACCGCCCGGGCGACTACGTCAAGGCCTGGCGGCACGTGCACGACGTGTTCCGGGCGGTCGGGGTCAGCAACGTCATCTGGGTGTGGAGCCCGAACGCCAACTGGAGCGGCCAGACGACGAAGCTCGCCACCCTCTATCCGGGCGACGGCTACGTCGACTGGGTGGGCGTCACGGGCTACTACGGCACCGGGGCCTTCGCGAAGTACCGGTCCTTCGACGCGATCTTCAACGAGACTATCGAGGAGATCCGCACCTTCACCAAGAAGCCGCTGGTCATCACGGAGACCGGCGCCTCCGACAGCAGCGGGCGCAAGGCCGAGTGGATCAAGCAGACCTTCCAGATGCTGCCCGCCCACAAGGACATCATCGGACTCGTCTGGTTCGAGGTGGACAAAGAACGGGACTGGCGCATCGCGAATTCCCCCGCCGCGGCGACGGCCTTTGCCAAGGCGGTCGCCGCTCCCCGGTACGACTTCACCTGGTCGCCGGACCTGCTCCCGCGCACGGAACTCGACGATTGACATCCTCCCCCGCTTAAAAGCGGGAGATTCCCGCTTCCCGCGCCGCGCGAGGTCGACGGTGGGTGGGTGGTCGACAGGAAGTCTTTCGGTTCCTGTCCCGGGCTGCCCGCCCGGTGTGTGGGGGCGGCGCCTCGGCGGCGTCCCTGATGTTGGTCGCGGCGTTCACGTCAGCGTTGGCCTGGTGTCCGCAGGACCCGCACCGGAACGTCGCTTGGCTGAGACGAAACTCGGGCCT